>JAQUZA010000202.1 GCA_028691595.1 Candidatus Rifleibacteriota bacterium | reverse complement strand
GGATAGGTTCAAACGGCACTGAGACCGGAAGCCTGAAATTTCCGCTGATGTCTCTTTTTAAAGAACATAACAATGATATTGAAAAAATTCGCCAGGCTTATAATTTTAAGGTTGAAGTGGTGATCAGTCAGAAATTGAATAGCTTGAATTCTCTGACTGTTTATTACAATTCACCCATGTTTGATGGCAAGTTACCTCTGCCTGCCGCTGTTGACCTCGTCGACAATGTTATTTTCGATTTTTCCTGTCTAACTTTTAGTGATTCGGGTCTTAAGAAGGTGAAGGTCGCAGTCAAGAAGGAAACAAGCGGTGACAAACTTGAATTCAACTACTCTCAGAAAAATTCTGAACAATCAGTGGTTTTTATTGTTGCGGCCGCTAAAGAAGGTGATGAAAAGCCTGAGCAGCTTATTCCAACCGTTCTATTTGAAGCCGGCAAAACAGGTCGAATCAAATGGGCACATAATGGCAAAGACCTGCGTGAGATAGACCCTTCATTGTATTTTCTGTTATTTGACTCAGACTGGGAACCCGCCTCAACTACCGACAAAAACTAAAACATAATCGCAATCTCATCCGCCATCCCCGCGCTTGTACCCCCGAAGGGATACAAGCGCGGGAATCTATTTCGTGACGGATATGAACAGCCAATACGTTTACTCAATTTTGAGGCTATTTAAAATTGTCATCCCCGCGCAAGCGGGGATCTAAGCCTTTAGAGATAAGATTCCCGCTTGCGCGGGAATGACCTAAGAACCCCCCGTAATTCTTGTGTGACAAGGGACTAATCTGCACTGTGAAGGGTTATATTCTGTTCGACTGCGAAGCTGCCCGGGGTAGAGCTTTCGCTGGCGGTATAACTGGCTGTGAGGGTTTCTGTGCCTGAAGTCTGATTATTTGTTGTCTGTTTGATTCTACTGTGACCTATGGTGACAGTGTGTCTTTTGCCCTTCATTTGCGTGCCACCGGGTTTGAATTGCAAATTGATTTTCAAAGAGGCCGAAGCGTTGTTGTCGATGGTTACCTGAAAAGGCATCCCGGGATTTCCTGAGAATATTTCATGTTCCCATAGTGGTTTTTCCTGGTTGCTGACTTTCATGGACACAGTGGTGGTCATGTCTTTTTTGATAACGAATTCCTGACCATATTTGCGCTTGATTCTGCCGGTGAGTTCAGCAAGTTCGGCCGGGTCTTCGCGCAGTGAGATCATGCCCTGAACGAGGAGATTATCGCCGATCAGCAGTTTTATCGGTGCAGTGGCCAGGCCCGGGCCGCTGATGACTGCCCGGGTGGGCACGAACAATGCGGTATTTGTTTCCCGGTCAATCTTAAGAATTCGCAGGGTTTTGAGGCCATCATCGGCTGCAGTGTCGGCGATCAGGCATGAGACGAGCATCAGAACAGGAAGCAAAAGAAGAATGTTTCTGGTCAATTGTATTTTCCTCTCATAAAATCAATAAAAACCGGGTCAGACTTCGTTATGTGAAATCTGACCCGGCGTGTTAAGTCTGGCAAAATTGCCTTAAGTTTATTTTTCTACCTGGTAATCTTCATCCCACAAAACGACTGACAGGCCGAGATCTTCGTCCTGCAGGTTGCGACCGTTGAACTGCCAGGGAACTTTTTTACTCTGGCCTTTCAGGGTAAAATTGATGGTAGCGGTAATTGGGTTCTTTTTGTCCTGGTCTTGTTTTTCAACCAGGAATACCGGGCACTTGTTGTCTGTGTCGGCTTTAATGGTTGCGTTGTAGGTCTTTTTGGGGAAGGTAGGTTTAACATTGATGCTTACCATGTATAGTTCACCAGAGTCGGTGCCAAATGTCAGGGGCTCGCAATCAACCATGACACCTTCGATGCGGGCCATTGGCGATGAAACCGGCAGACCACCCAGCAGAAAGTCTTCATAACTTTTGAATTCCATGTTTTCTTTGCCCTGGGTTATTCTGGTAGTAACTTCATAGGTGCAAGATGCCAGCGGAACTCCGTCTTTTTTGAGTTTGTCGACTATTGCCTGCATCGGAAAAAGAATGTTGGTGACTTCATTGCGTTTTCTGTCTACAAAACAGCCATTATCAGCTGTCCATTCAACAAGTTCTGCCATTAAACCGGGGATTTGCTTCAGTCTGCCGGCATTGTCATAGTATTTGGGTATGACCTGCAGGCTGACTTTGCTGAGATTGAGCTCTTCGCCGTCACCAATTGCAGGCACCGGGAAGAAAGCGTAGCTCCATTCGCCTGCGGGCATAATTGTTATCAGATCTCTTTGGATTTTGTCATCATACTCGCCGATGCCAAGCAGGGTGCCATAAGTGCTTTTGGTCTCAAAGATTTCGCGGCGGCTGAATTCAATTACTTCTTTGCCCTTCTTGACCTTGTCGCTTTTTTTCATGGCATAGGTTGAGCTGCCGCCCCAGTGTGATGCGTCCTGGGGTTCTTTGGCTGCGGCTGCTTCGATCTTTTCAGGAGGGGTCATCTTTTCGACAAGTTCTTTGGTAACGCGCTCAATGACCGGATCCATGTATTTGGTAATTTCTTCCTGGGTGAAATTTTTACCGGCAACTGATTCATGCTTGATGCTGCTGTTTTCCTGGAGGATATCGGAGAGGGTTTCTTCACGGCTTTCGTTCTGACCGGTTTCGCCTCGTCCACGCCAGCCGCCCCACCAGGTGCGGTAATAATACCATCTGGTATAAGCAGTTTTGGTGCGTTTGTCTTCACTGAAGTGCTTGTGTGATTGATCCCAGTCTACGGTTACCTTAAAACCTGTTGGGGCAGAAATCTGGTCGAAGGTGTAGGTAATATAAAGTGGGATACCGCCGCTGCCTCTGGTCAGGGCATCGTAGACATCTGCACTAAGGCTGGTCAACTGCACCTGAAAAGGAATCTCGGCATTGGCGAAGGCCGGTGCAATACCGGGTTTCTGAAAACAGGTGGTCAGCATTTCGCCTTCCTGGTCATAGATTGTGACTTCTGCTGTTTTGAACGGCAGTGGCGAAATCTTAACACCTTCGAGTGGAAGACTGAACTGGGTGGCAACTTTTTCTTTGATTTTGTCGACAACCCCGGCTTCAGGAGCAAGGCGAACTGCAAACTGAAGAATGCCCCCTTCAACCAGTTCATTTGTGTCATTGTTCTTGGCCTGATACTTCAAGAGGTGAAAAACGGGTTTCTTTTTGTCGCCTCTGCCGCGGGTGGCAAGCTGTGGTTTGTTCGGAACATAGTAAAATTGATCTCTGCGGGCGTAATCGCGCAAGACAGTGAAAGTTTCGTCACCAGCATCTGTTGATACGGTTACGTCAGCCTGATCTCCGGCTCCAAGGCTTACCTGAGCCGCTGCGGGCATTAGACCGA
The DNA here is from genome assembly GCA_028691595.1 of Candidatus Rifleibacteriota bacterium. Lineage (GTDB taxonomy): Bacteria > Muiribacteriota > Ozemobacteria > Ozemobacterales > Ozemobacteraceae > Rifleibacterium. The sequence continues at coordinate 2,909 of JAQUZA010000202.1, read as the reverse complement.
ACAGCAGAAAAAACACGGCAAAAGCCAATAGTGAACAATACCTCTTCATGTAAATGGAACTCTCCTTATTTAATTGTGATCTGGCAGCATCCGGCTGCCTTCTCTCAAACTACATTGTACATACATCCTGGGGGGTAAAAAAGCAACACCAATTAAAACTTGCCTAAGCAGATACCCCGGGTTAGCCAATCATTCAACTTTATACTGTGTAAGAGCAAAGTTAAAATAAATTACCGCCGCCCCGACAATTACGTACACCAGGCCTTCGCTGCCGTGCCAGTCCATGGCCATGCCGATCAATACTACCCCAAGAGTCCCGCCGATGGCATCCATGAGCGTGTAAGCTATGTTGGCCGAAACCTGATCTTCTTTGCGGTAAAGCTCAGCCAGCAGGGTCATACCACCAGAGCTCACGCCCTCCATGGCCCCGCCCCATACAAAAAGCAGAATATAGGCAGCAAAAATTTCAAAAATGGTAATCGGCAAAAAGACAGAGCATAAAAGGCTCACCAGAAGACTGGAGAGAATAACCTGGGTTCTCTCATATTTATCAGAAAAATAGCCGATTAACGGCCCAAGGATCAAGCCGCCAAGCATGAACATGGTGATCAGTAGTGATGATCTTTCCATCGACAGGCCGGCTTCCATGCCGTATAGGGTTAAAAATGACGGCAGACCGTAGAAGGTAATGCCACCAACAACAGCACTGAACATAACATACTTGCCATTTTTAATGACAAAACCAAGTCTTGGTTTCTCGTTAACCTCAAATGAAGGGATGCTGGATCTGACAAAAAACAGGGGAATAACCGCCAGAATTGTTATCACTGCACTGGTTGTAAATGCCAGACTGCGACTGTTCCCGATAAATTGAAGAATTACCGGGCCAAGTGCGATGCCTATTGCCAATGAAGCACTGTAGATGCTTGTTACAAAGCCTCTTACCCCCGAAAGCCTGGCAAAATTGACCCAGGTTTGCAGCGCGATTCCAAGAACCGTCGAGCAAATCCCGAAAAGAAAAAGAAGAATTACCCACAAACCGATGCTTTGGGTTTCAGTAAGAATCATCAAAATAGCTGCCCGCCCGATTGCACCCGCAATGGTGGCCATAAAAAGCCCGAGTTTACCGATAATTTTGCTGATAAAGGGGCTTAAAAAAACGACAGCAGCGACTTCTACTGATAAAATCAAGCCAATAAAGCTGTTGCTGAGACCAAAAGATTCGAGCGTCACCGGAAACAGGACCGAATTGATGCCGGCACAGATTTCTGCGGTTGCGGCCGCAATGATTACGACCATTATTGCCGGAGGTACTTTTCCTTGCGGAGTTGTCATTTTATTCGTTTTCTTCTTCCATGGATTCCGGAGCTTTTTGAAACATGGCTTCAAAGAAGATAATGAATTTGTCAGCTTCTATTTTCAGATCGATATCGCTGTTTAAGAGATAAATCAATTCTCTTATTATTTGCACTGCCGTGGCTTCTGCCAGCTCTATTTCAGAAAAATAGTCCGATTTTTTACCTTTGTCACATAGCATTCTCAGCAGTTCAAGTTCCTCGGGTTTTCTGCCTGAAATATCAGCGCTCATGAACTGGCGAAGAACCACATCTTTGTTACCCTCATTGGCCAGGGTTAACTGGCAGTTTACCGGGCCATGAAACATTTTGAGAAAGAATATTCCTGTCTGCTCAAGGAGCTCCTGATAGGTTCTAACTGAGCCATATAATTCAGGGGGTATTTTTTCGTCAAGATTGATCAGCAGAGACTCTTTTGTCGCGCAATGTTGCTGCAGACTGGCTTTGATAGCGTCAACAATATCGATAATTCTAAATTCCTGCAGTTCGGCCACACCTTTTCCGCACTTAAGTTCGCCCACCGCCAGAAGTTTTTCTGATAGTGAAGAAAGCCTGTTCTGCTCTTGTACAAGCTTTTCGGAAATTTCTGCTGCGGGCAGAGCACTAAGATCCTGCATTCGCTTCGCAACATTCTGCATCAATCTGGCAGTTTTGTTTAATTGCTTGCCAATGCTTATCGAGCTTTGATCGGCGAATTCTTTGGCCGCATGAAGGTTGTTGAGCAGAAAGAACCTGCTTTCATTGAGTTGCAGAGAAAACCTGCGTGTGAACCAGATTAGAGTGCCGCACAGCAGACTGAGAGCACACGAAACAAAAAAGGCCCGCTTGGTGGCATCTTCAATCGGTTTACAGCGTGCCAGCATATCATTGATGCGCAGATCAGCACCAAGAGTGCCAACAAAACGTTTGTTTGCATCAAATATTGGCACATAGGCACTGTAGAAGGTTCCCCAGCTGTCGGTGTACGGTTCGGCTGAAACGACAGAAGTCTGGCTTGCCAGGGCGTCAAGAAGCTCCTGGCTGGGTGAATCATACTTTGTCATAGGCACAGAGGCTTCAAGGTTCTTCTCATCAACAAAAAGAGGTTTGCCCTGCTCGTCTATCGGCGTGGGATCGACGATAAAAACCACTGATCCTGCTTCCATGCGGTTAATATAAAGATATGTACAGTGCTTTGTGGCAAGACGGGCTTTTTGCAAAAGCTTTACCGTCGCAAGATATTCGGGAAGATCTTTTTTTTCCGGGGCATCAAAAGAAGCGATAAGGTCGCCATCGATACATGCCGCTATACCAGAAGCGGTGCGGAATAAACCATCTCTTATCTCGGCTTTGATGGCACTGAGAGCATGATGATATATGAAAAAAGACGTGATGGCCGTAAGAAAAAGCGCAATAGAAGCCAGGACAAGACCTTCGGTAACCGGGTTGATATAATATTTGCGAATGCTGCCCGGCACTTTTTTATTTATTGAATACATTGAATCCTCACAATACCTGTAGCTTTGGCCGTCAGCCTAGCACAAGTCGAAATATTTCTCAAGACTTATGCTGTAT
>JAQUZA010000201.1 GCA_028691595.1 Candidatus Rifleibacteriota bacterium | reverse complement strand
TGGCGTTCCATCTGTTCATGTGCCAGTTCTGCGAGATTCTTTTCTTCATCTGTCAGTCTTGCGGTTACACTGGCAATATTGTCGCGGATATCAAAATATTGCTGCTGCAGACGTGCAAAAAACTCAGGGGCAATACTATTAAGACTGCTTATAGACCTTAAGACGGCGCTCAAATTTTCGCGGCCGCTGTTAAGCTTTGTGGTAATCAACCCCAGATCAATTTCAAGCTCGTGTTTGCGAGCTTCAAGTTCTTCAATCTGAGCCTGCCGCGTCGCTTCACGGGCAGCCGAACCAATGTAGCGATTCGAACTTGCCTCAACCCTTCTTACCGTGCCGTTTTCGCGAATAAGACCGTTAGCGCAGACCAGGTTTTCTTCGGGGCTTTTCCAGAAAATGTCTTCTGAAACCACATATCTGAACTTGTCGAGCAGAGCCGCCAAATAAGCTTCGGCCCGCCCTGCATGCGCGCCAGCGAAGTTGATAAACCGCCTTAACCCGCCGGGGAGAGCCGCCGGGGCCCCACCCTCAGAACCTGTGTGCACGGCAATATCAAAAGGTTCAGCGACAATCTCAGCCCGGGCTCTTTTGAGGCCTGACTCAGGCACAAAAATCGTGCACAGGCGCTGTGGGCCGATAAGTTCTTCGATAACCCTGGCGACGGCCCCGGTCATATCTGTAGCCGGTTCAAGCATGCGGAAAAGGGGCACAAAACCTATTTTTTCGGCGTTCAGCCGTGCTTCGAGCTCATCGAATCTGGCAGCAGCCGGAAAAGCCTCTTTCTGCTTCTTTAAGTTGCTGATTTTCTGCGCTTCGACGAGAATTTTCTTTTCGATTTCTTTCTGGCGATATTCGAGGCTGGCAAGATCAGCGTTAAGAAAATCACGTCGGTCGCTCAAAGCCTGAGAAATTTTCTGATACTGGCTTTGATAGTCTTCAATACTGCGCCCGACAGTAAATTCATGGCCATCGAGAAGGCTGGCAGCATCTACGAAACGGCTTTCAAGGTTCTGCCAGTAGTCTTCGATTGATTCACCAGTTGCTTTGGCCTTTAAATTGAGCTTTTCAAGGTCAGAATGATGAGCGGCAAGACGCTTTTCGACATCGTTTTGCCGAAGGGCATTGCGGTCAAATTCCCTTTTAATTTCTATCAGCAATTGCTGGTCGCGGTAGAGGGCAGAGTTTTTGTCGGCTTCTATGCGGGCTTCAAGAAGGTCAATCTCGCCCGAAAGGCTCTCTATATCTTTCTGGTTTTGCTCAGCATCGCTTTCGGCACGTATTTTTCTTTCGTTTTCTGCCGCCAGACCGGTGCGAATGGCTTCAAGCCGACTGTCAGCACTCATGTAGGCGAGTCTGGCCACTTTTTCGCGCACCTTGATTGCCTCATCGAGATCTATAGTCAAGGCTCCAAGCGAATCAAGGCGTGTTTTCTGGTCTTTGAGGTTTTCCTGCATTCTTTCAATTTCCTGCAGGGAACTCTGAATTTTTCGGTACCCTGACTCATCAGGCGGGGGCAACAACTCGCGAAACAGCTGGCTCTGGTCTTTTATGCGACCCACCAGTTCGCGATAAGATTTGCCGGCAGCAATGAGCTTCATGGTTTCACGGTATGACCCGATGCTGTCGAAAAATTTTGCCGCGATAACCTCGATATAGCGCTCGCGACTATAGACTTTGTAGCCTGAGGCTTTCAGGGTGTCCTGATTGACGGTAAACTTTTTGCCATCAATCGTTTCTGTCAAAACGAGCTTATCAAGGGGCACAGCCGCTTCAAAACCCCAGATCTGGGGCGCGGCCTGCATAGAGGTTGCGAGGGCACCGCAGCCGATACAGAACCTTTCATCGCTGTCGGGCTTGGCAAATTCGAGACCAACGTAACCGATGGTCTTGTCTTCGTTGCGCTGGCCTTTTTCGAGGTCATAGCGCAGAAAAATACCCTGCAGGGTGCGGCCAAGATTTCTGGCATGCTCACCCATCCGGGCGGCTGAGTTGAGTTCCATGCGTTGGCCGCCGGCGGTGAGAGCGAAATGCACCGAATCAAGAATAGTTGTTTTGCCCGAGCCGTTGCCGCCGAGCAGAAACAGGTGCCCGTTGAGGGTTATTGTTTCATCGAGAAAGTTATGAAAATTAAGCAGTCTGATGCGCTTTAAAATGAAATTCCGGCTCATGCGGTCTTCTCCGTTGCTGAAGCTGCATCAGCCGGCTCAGCATTCTCAACAGAACTGTTCTCTGCTGAATTATCTGCCGAATTGTCTGCTGAATTGTCTTCAAATTCGAGACCTTCAATGCCAAAGGCCTTGTCGATCACCCGGGCCGCCAGATTTTTGCTTTCGTAGCAGTTCAACCCGGGAAGCGCTTCGATCAGCAATTCGTCAGTACCGCCGGCAAACTGCCCCTCACGTTCAACCACGCTGATCAGCCGGTATTGTTCGAGCTTGCGCAGCAGATTGCGGGCCTCAACATCGAGTTCACGTTCGCTGAGGCGTTGTTCGATGTTTCGATCGGCAAAAACCTTCCTGACGAAATCAAAATAGCTGCCGAAGGCAAACCTGATGTTATCGGCATCATCGTAGCTGACGCTCTGTTCTTCACACTCATGCTCGTAGAATTCGAGCAGAATCATAAAAAGAATGCATTCTACCCGACCTGTCAGGTTAAAAACCCGTTTATGCGCGGTCTTCAAAGCCGGGTTGAAGCTGCGATCACGAATCAGGCGTGCCATTTTCGAATCAACATAAAGTCGCCAGTCAAAAAAGCGCTTGAAGAATTTCTCGAAGGCGCTTTTATGGCGGCGCAGGCTGTTAAAGCGCACCGGGTCATCACTGGCGTAGAAAAAAGGGTTCTCGGTCAGAATGTTGATTATCGGCATGAAAGTCTCGCGGCCGATCTTCTCGATCTGTTCATTGTCGCTGGTTTCAAAGTCCATCGTTCTTTTTCCTTATCAGGTGGTCGGGGCAGTCAAAATCGCAGTCAGAGAGTTTAAACTGCGCCGGCTGCGAGTCGGTTTGTGGCTTTAAAAACTCAAATTTGAGATTTTCGGCAGCTTTGCGGCTCTTTATCAGCGCCAGTTTGAGGCCCTGCATATATTTTTTTACGTCGTCAATATTTTCAAAAACCGCGTTACTGGCCTGATTCTCGTTTTTGCCGGCAAGAACACGGCTGAAAAAAAACTCGTTAAGCGTGGCAATTTTATGTTTTTCGAGCTCGCGACTGGCTTCAATGCTGAGCTTCTTAGGGGAAATGGCCTGCGCCGATCTGGCGATTGCAGCCTTGCTGGCGCTGCGTCGTGGCTGGGGTGCCTGGCTTTTTTCATCGGGGGTGCCGGCAGCAGCTAATGAAGGCACAATTGCCGGCGAGAAAAGGTTGTTTATCCAGGCTGAACAGGTCTCAGGGGAGGCGCTTGTCATCTCAAACAGGCGCTGTCGCAGTTGCTGAATACGAAAAGTTCGGTCGTCACGGAGTCTGATGTAATTACTGATGCGCCTGATGGCGTAATGCAGTTCGTCGTTCACCCGGCGGCAATAGAAATCGAGGCGGCCGCTGGCCGGGTCGAAAAATGCTACAATCAAACTGATTTTTAAGGCCGGGTCATGTTCGATGAGCCCGTCATTTTGCGAGCACAGGCCAACTGCATTGACAAATTCATCGAAACAGAGGTGTTTTTCTAAGGCGAGCAGTCGCGAAAAGAAGCGGCCGGCAAATGAATTGAGTTTCGCCAGCCATTCCTGGTTATAGCTCTGCAACTGAGAAATGATCTGTTCGTAGGTTTCGGCCTGAAAAACGCTGCCGATTTCGAGAAACGAATGCAGGTGGTCGGCAAGTCTGGTGAGTTCGGCGACCGCGTCATCGATTTTGCTGTCCATTTCGCCAATAAGATGGTTTGAGCGCTGCAGCAGACCGTTATCACGTTTGCCATCGAAAAAGCTCTCAAGATGGCTTTCGAGTTCTTCGAGCATGGCGTTCAGATCCTGAAGCAGGAAAAAGCCACGGTTTGCGGCAATGCGGGTGCCAGATCGCGACTGCTGCAGGAGGTATCTGACGAGCTGAAAGGTCTCTTCGGAAATCTTCAGAATATTGCGGCGCAGGCTATTATCGGAAAGGCTTCTGACTCTGCGGCCCTCGAGCTTGCGCACGATGTTTCCCCATTCGACGAGTTGTTCGATATCTTGACGAAAACATTCTTCGTGGTAAGTCTGCCCGGTAAGTCGCTCAATTTCGGGTGCAACCTTGAGAAGCAGATCATCATGGAAAATCTCTATCTGGTGCGCCAGGCGTTCTTCGTAGAGAAAAAAGAGAATGGCAACATAGATTTTCTGGCGTTCTGCGGCATTCAGAAAGCGAAAGAAATCAAATTTACAGTTCAGAAGATCGTTTAACATATTCTGACAACGGGTTTTGCGGGGTTACAACCAGCAGCTTTCAGCAAGGGTTTTTAGCACATTTCCATTTTTGCGAATCATTTCGAAAGTCGATTTTAACACACTGCCAACAAATGGTCTTTTGTCACGACGAAAAAATTTTACTTTTTTAACTTTTCGCTATCATTTTCTTATCAAGCACTCGCGAAGCTGTGTTAAATTGCAGTTAAAAATGATAGAATCATATTTAGGATCTCAACATAGAAGAATTGCACTATCGGACTTAACAGATGCCCGGATTTGCTGAATAATAAGCAGGGAAAATTTTATGCTCGACGATCATAGGCTCATAGAAAAACTTCGCAAAATTCAGGCTCTCTACGACAAGGGTGTAACCGAGGGCGAAAAAAATGCCGCCTTAGCAGCCATGCAACGAATAAAAGAGCATATGCTTACCGCTAAACCAAAGCCGCAGATAGAGGAAATCAAATTCACTTTCGATAATTCCTGGTCGCGGAATCTTTTTATAGCACTACTGCGTAGGCATAAAATTGAACCCTATCGTAGACCACGCCAGAAGAAAGTAACGATCATGGCAAAAATGACCACTGAATATTGCGACAATGTTCTATGGCCTGAATTTTTGGCGCTAAACAAAGAACTTGTCGGTTTTATCAACCAGGCAACCGCAGAAATCATAAAAAAGGCTGTAAACCCAGATCTTTCTGAACCAACCGAACGGGAAAATTGATAGCCTTTTTCATGGTAAAATTAAATTAGGAAACGTCTGGGGGCAGAAATGGTCGGAACCTCACGAAAAAAAACAGGCCAGAAAAATTATAAATACCGCGACTATTTAGGTTGGCAGCCCCCGGAAAGATGGGAAATTATCTGTGGTGAGGCTTATGCCATGACACCCGGCCCTGATGTTGATCACCAGAGAATATTGCGTGACCTGGGTACGCAAATAAATGTCTTTTTGCAAGGCAAAGCCTGCGAGCTTTTTCTGGCCCCGTTCGACCTGCTGATTCCCGCTGAAAATGAAGCGGATGAAGAAGTAAATACCGTTTTGCAGCCTGATGCCTTTGTCGTCTGTGACCCTGCCAAAATTTCTCGGCGTGGCTGCCGCGGTGCACCAGACTGGGTAATCGAAATTCTTTCGCCCTCAACAGCTGGCCGCGATCAGATAACAAAAAGGCGCGTATATGAAAAAGCTGGTGTTAAAGAATACTGGATCTTCAGCCCTTCAGAACGCCTGGTTTTTGTTTATCATCTTCAGAACGGCAAACTCATACTCAGTGAGATCTATGATGAAACGGCAAAAATTGCCGTCAGCACCTTACCGGGTCTGACAATAGATTGCAGCCTGGTTTTTCCTTTTGTGCCCCCTACCCTGTTGAAAGAACCGTCAGAACTATATGCCTGACTGCCTTAACGATACCCCGGTGGGCAATAATTGCCAAAACTGGCTCAGAGAGCTACAATAGTAAAACTAAGGGGTTAGCCCCTGACGAGAAGTGCGCAATGCGCGCAAAGGGCAATGTCCAGATCTGGAGGTCGAAATGAAAACGTGGAAATCTCTAATTCGCGGGGCTGTGGCAGGCCTGCTCGTTCTATTGTTCGTGAATGTCAGCGCAGGCATGGCACAGGAAACAGCCTACCGCAGCAGCAGCCGACCACTCGACAACTATCTTAAAGTGGCCGCAGCCTGGGCGGCTGGCGACGAAGAGGGCGACCCTGAGAGCGATATGCTCATGTTTTCGATTACCAGGTAAGTCTGTTTTTTGAGTTACCTGCAGAATGCCGACAATAATTGGCAGAAACCATACCGGTCTCTGCCACTTATGCGGTCAAAAGTTGCCAGTTTGTGCGATGCCGGAAACCTTAGAGAGGTTTCATTTTGCGGGTTTCGGGGCG
>JAQUZA010000200.1 GCA_028691595.1 Candidatus Rifleibacteriota bacterium | reverse complement strand
GAAGTTGTAGGGACGCCCCTCATTCAGCAGAAGTTCTTCCCAGGTCTGGCCCTTTTCGAGCTTGATTTCTCTGGTGGGATAACCCGCCCCTTCTGGTTTTTCAATGGTAAGATAAAACAGACCAATTGTCATGTCCTGGGTCGGGCTGGTTACAGGCAGGCCATCTGCGGGCTTGAGGATGTTGTTGGCCGACAGCATGAGCATGCGGGCTTCAACCTGAGCATCAAGCATGAGCGGAACATGCACAGCCATCTGGTCACCGTCGAAGTCGGCGTTGTATGCGGCGCAGACCAGAGGGTGAATTTGAATTGCCTTACCTTCGATAAGCACGGGCTCAAAAGCCTGAATACCGAGGCGATGCAGAGTTGGAGCGCGGTTGAGCATAATCGGATGATGCTTGATGACTTCTTCGAGGATGTCCCAGACTTCATTCTTTTCGCGCTCAATCATTTTTTTGGCACTTTTGATGTTATGCGCGAGACCAACCTGCTGCAGTCTGTGCATTACGAAAGGCTTGAAGAGTTCAAGGGCCATTTTCTTGGGCAGACCAGCCTGGTGCAGCTTAAGAGTCGGGCCAACAACGATAACCGAGCGGCCTGAGTAGTCAACGCGCTTACCCAGAAGATTCTGGCGGAAGCGACCCTGCTTACCCTTGAGCATGTCGGTAAGAGATTTCAGCGGGCGGTTGTTCGGGCCGGTAACCAGCTTACCACGGCGGCCATTGTCGATAAGCGCATTTACGGCTTCCTGGAGCATGCGCTTTTCATTTTTGATGATGATATCCGGGGCCTGAAGCTTGATCAGTCTTTTCAGGCGATTATTACGGTTGATTACACGGCGGTAGAGATCGTTAAGATCGGAAGTAGCGAATCGGCCACCGTCGAGCTGAACCATCGGGCGCAAATCTGGTGGAATAACTGGTATAACATCGAGGATCATCCATTCGGGACGACTCACTGAGCGGGCATACATTTTCACCAGTTCCATGCGCTTGAGAAGATGGGTTCTTTTGGTACCGGTCGAAGTCTTGAGCTGCTCTGCTAGTTCTTTTTCAAGCTTCTGCAGGTCGATTTCGGCCAGAAGTTCTTTAATGGCTTCAGCACCCATTTTAGCGGTGAACATGTCACCGTATTTTTCGCGCAGTTCGCGATAGCCCATTTCTCCGGCTGAACCCTCTTCGGGAAGCAGCTGTTTCTTTGACAAAGGCAGATTGCCCGGATCAATGACGATATAGCTCTGGAAATAAAGAACCTTTTCGAGATCTCTGGCAGAAATGTCGAGCAGCAGAGCAATATAGTTGGGGCTGCCTTTTGAATACCATATGTGACCAACCGGAGTTACCAGCTGGATGTGTCCCATGCGTTCACGGCGAACGGCGGACTTGGTTATTTCTACATTACAACGTTCGCAGATGATTCCACGATAGCGAATACTCTTGTATTTTCCGCAGAAGCATTCCCAGTCTTTCTGGGGACCAAAAATTCTTTCGCAGAAGAGCCCGTCGCGTTCCGGTTTGTGCGTGCGGTAGTTAATAGTTTCTGGCTTTTTAACTTCTCCGTAAGACCATGACCTGATTTTTTCGGGAGAAGCGATGCTAATTTGAATCGCATCAAATTTGTCCATATCTAACATGTTAAAATGTCTCCTTCCTTATGCTTATACCGGAATCGGGCTTATTCTTCATCTTCAGTTTCTTCTTCGTCGTCGTCTTCACCATCTTCATCGCCTGAGATGTCAGCAGTGAGAAGATCGTCTTCGGTTTCCTCACTGTTTTCTTCCATCCAGTCTTCTTCTGATTCAGCGACCATTATACGTTCGCCGCCTTCATCGATGGTAACTTCCTTGGCATCTTTCTTGAGGTCAACCTGAAGACCAAGGCTCTGCAGTTCAGAAACGACAACCTTGAATGACTCAGGAATGCCTGGCTTCATGATGGTTTTGCCCTTGATAATGGTTTCATATACCTGCACGCGGCCTTCCACGTCATCCGATTTAACGGTGAGGATTTCCTGCAGAACATGAGCGGCACCATAAGCTTCGAGAGCCCACACTTCCATTTCCCCGAAGCGCTGACCACCGAACTGAGCTTTACCACCAAGGGGCTGCTGCGTAACGAGGCTGTATGGGCCTGTTGAGCGGGCATGCATCTTGTCATCAACCAGGTGGGCGAGTTTGAGGATATAGATGATACCGACCATGATTTTTTTGTGGAACGGCTCACCACTTCGGCCATCGTAAAGGGTGGCCTTACCTTCCATGTCTACGAGCTTGAGAGGATCGCGATCGTTGCATTCCTTCAACTGCTGCATGACAAAGTCTTCGTTTTTAATTTCGACACCATCAATCATGCGGCCCTTATTGAAAACCGAAGTTGCATAGCGGCGATTCTGTTTTTCGGCAGCCCAGCCAAGGTGAGTTTCAAGAACCTGCCCGACGTTCATACGAGAAGGAACGCCCAGCGGATTCAGAATGATATCAATGGCGCGGCCATCGGCGAGATATGGCATATCTTCAACCGGAACGATTCTTGAAATAACACCCTTATTACCATGGCGACCGGCCATTTTATCGCCTACGGTGATTTTGCGCTTCTGGGCAACGAAAACACGCACCAGCTTGTTAACGCCATACTGGAGCTCATCGCCGTTGTCTCTTGAGAAAACCATTACGTCAACGATCTTACCCTTTTCGCCATGAGGAACGGTCAGCGAGGTGTTGCGCACTTCGCGGGCTTTTTCCCCGAAGATGGCACGCAGGAGCTTATCTTCGGCGGTAAGTTCTGTTTCGCCTTTTGGAGTTACTTTGCCGACCAGGATATCGCCGGCTTCTACTTCGGCACCGATTCTGATAATGCCGTTTTCGTCGAGGTTGCGCAGAGCTTCTTCGCCGACGTTTGGAATATCGCGGGTGATTTCTTCGGGCCCGAGCTTGGTGTCGCGGGCATCGATTTCATATTCTTCGATATGGATAGAGGTATAGACATCATCTTTAACCAGGCGGTCAGAGAGGATGATAGAGTCTTCGAAGTTATAGCCTTCCCAGGACATGAACGCAACCAGAACATTGCGGCCAAGAGCGAGGTCACCATAAGAGGTGGCGGGGCCATCGGCGAGAACGGTTCCGGGTTTAACCTTATCACCAATTTTTACGATCGGCTTCTGGTTAATACAGGTTCCCTGGTTTGAACGCATAAACTTCTGCATCGGGTAGACATCGATTGATTCCTGCTGTAGACGGAGCTCATCAGTAATTGATTTGATACGTGACAGGAAGGTAATGTCGAGAGTCTGACCAGCTTCAATAATGATCTCACCGGTCAGGTCGTCAACGATTGTGTCCATAACCTTGCGGCCCTGGAACTTGCGGAAAGTCGTTTCGTTGACCTGAATTTTTTCGTCATCTTTTCGGCGGCTGGCGCGTTTGATTTTTACGCGTTCGGCATCGACGTAGCACACAGTTCCGGAACTTCTTGAAAGAAGCACGGCACCTGAGTCATGAGCTGCACGTGATTCAAGGCCGGTGCCGACAAGCGGTGGTTCGGTCTGAATGAGGGGAACAGCCTGGCGCTGCATGTTAGTACCCATCAAGGCGCGGTTCGCATCGTCATGCTCGAGGAAAGGAATAAGGGCAGACGCAACACTGACCATCTGCAGCGGCGAAAATTTGATGTATTCGATTTCGCCGAGCGGCAGATAATCGAATTCATAATCATCGCTGAAATATTTGGCAGGCACGCTCATCTGGCCGATATGACCATCGTCAGTAATTGTGATATCGGGCTGAGCGACTTTATAACGATCTTCGTCATATGCATCTTTATATTCCATCTCGCCATAGTTGATTAAACCGGTGTCAGGGTCAACCTTGCAGAGAGGTGTAGTCAAAAAGCCATATTCGTCAACCCGGGCATATACAGCCAGACTGGCGATTAGACCGGCGTTTGGACCTTCGGGTGTTTCAATCGGGCAGATACGGCCGTCGTGTGTCGGATGAACGTCGCGAACTTCAAAGCCGGCACGTTCGCGCTTGAGACCGCCTGGCCCGAGGGCTGAAAGTCTGCGCTTGTGGGTGAGTTCAGCGAGAGGATTGGTTTGATCCATGAACTGAGAGAGCTGTGAACTGCCGAAGAATTCATCAACAACGGCGGAAACCGGTCGAGTATTGATGAGCAGCTGCGGAGTATAGCTGTCGAGATCGTGAATGGTCATTCTTTCTTTGATGACGCGCTCCATGCGGGAAAGAGAAATTCTGAACTGATTCTGAAGCAGCTCGCCGCATCTGCGGATACGTCTATTGGAAAGGTGGTCGATGTCATCGAGGCGACCGATACCGTTAGAGAGATCGATCAGGTATCTAATTACTCCAACGATGTCTTCGATGCAGAGAACGCGGTCTTTTTTAACTTTTACCGACTCAATTCCGAGTTCTTTGATGCGGTTGAAGGTATCGTCATAAATTTCAGCGCCCTGTTCAACGATTATTTCACCGGTCTTGGTGTCAGTAATTGATTCCCAGGCGGTGCGACCGACGAGATCGGTAATACCGATTTCGACATCAGAGAGTTTAACTTCGGCGCAGGCCGGGTTGAACATGATACGATAACCACGGTTATCTTCGCCAATTCTGATGAAAGATGGTACCTGAAGAGCTTCAAGCTGCGCAGCAACGCTCTTCTTGATTCGCTTGGAGCCTTCGACCATAAGTTCTTTGGTCGCAGGATTAATGATATCTTTGAACGCAACCTGCTCGGCGAGACGATCTATGAGGCGCAGTTTTTTGTCAACCTTATAGCGGCCGACATCACCGAGGTCATATTTTTTGGGATCGAAAAACAGGCTTTTGATAAGGCCTCTGGCGTTTTCTTCAACAAAAAGATCGCCCTGGCGCAGCTTGCTGAAAATCGCTTTAAGAGAATCAGTAACGGCACGACTAACTTTGTCAGGGCCCTCAGCGGCACTTACTGCCTGCTTGTCAAACTTGAGAGAACTGGCGATGGTTTCGTTGTTGTCAAACAGTTCGAGAATCTTTTCGTCGTCTGAGTAGCCAAGTGAACGCAGAAAGGTGGTTATTGGAATTTTGCGTTTACGATCGAGTCTGACGAATACAGCGTCTTTCATCAGATCGAGCTCGAATTCCATCCAGGCACCACGATAAGGAACGATTTTGGCAGAATACATCTTTTTGGCGCGGTTGAAACTGTAATAAACGCCGGGTGAACGATGCAACTGGCTGACGACAACACGTTCGGCACCGTTGATGATAAAAGTACCACGATCAGTCATACACGGCAGATTGACCAGGAAAATTTCCTGCTCTTTAACTTCACCGGTTTGCTGCATGATCAGCTGAACGCGAATATTCAACGGAATCGAGTAAGTGAGGTCTCTCTTGCGGCACTGGTCAGGACTGTGCTTAACACGGAACGGAACTTCGCCGATAAAAGCGATTTCGCATTCTTTTTCTACAAAACTACAGTCATCATAAAGACATTTTTTGCGGAGCTTGAGTTGTGGACAATTCTTACACATCGGCAGTCCGAGGCTATAATCATTGTATTCAAGGCAGAGATTTCCGACGTAGTCCTGAATTGGAAAAACTTCTCTGAAAACTTCTTCCAGCCCTTGTTTATCTCGCTTGCCGGGATCTCTTCCGGCCTGCAGAAACCATTCGAAAGACTTGAGCTGGATGTCGATGAGGTTCGGAATGTTTTCAAATAGCCGATCTCTCGCCATCAGATACTTTTTGGCTACAGGCTGTTGCTTTGTCACCATAATTCTGCCTTGCTCCTTAGATTAGTTACATGTTCTGCTGCGCTGACAACAAAACTAAATGGAAAAACGGGTATTCTCAAAAAGCTTGTGAACACCCGTATTTAAGTACGACAAAATAAGAACCCGGTCTCAGTTTTCTGGAAATTAAAGTTTTTTTGGTTGTTAATATTAACAATGCCGGCCGGTCTCCGAAAACTTAGCAATTTATGTACCATTCGCGAAATGGTCTCGGATTATACCATTCAATCTAACACTAGTCAATACTTAATTTATTATTTCTTCCTGGCAGATTTTACGCTATGGCTGCCAGTTTCAAGGGGATTCAAAAATTTTCTTCCACCCTCATAACATCCCCCACTCTTTTCCTGCATGTTTCTGTGTTGAAGAAATATTGAAGTGCAACTAAACAACGAAGCAGGTTAGAGTGCTTTGCCAACATAAAACATGCGAATACAAGGCCTCGACATCACTCATCCTTCGCGGAATGACCATTAAAGAGGTCTCAATCTGCAAATTCAAG
>JAQUZA010000199.1 GCA_028691595.1 Candidatus Rifleibacteriota bacterium | reverse complement strand
ACGCCGACCGGGTCTGAGTAGGTTCGGTAAGCGCGGTCGACAAATGGGCTGTTGCTGCCCTCTATGGCAAGAAGGCTGATAGCGACGAAACCGCTAAGAAAAACGGCTGAACCAGAATATTTTTGCACGCGTGAACCTGACAAAGTTCGCAAATAAAGCCAGATGCCAACTGATGCCATGATGCTTGCGAGAATCCAGGCATTGAAAGCATGAAAAATGCTGCCGCCAACCAGAGTCATAGCCAGAATGCCAAGACAGCTGCCCAGGGTATTGAGGCCCATGAATTTGCCGACATCTGAACCCCAGCTTTTGATGAACCTGTTCAAAAGCTGCCCAAAGAGAAGCCCGAATACCAGACAGGGTATAAAATAACTGATGGCGGCAAAGGTCGAAGCAAGACCGACGGCAATCGTCCGGTCGTACATGACTACATAGGGCGAGAGAAAGAATATCAGCGAGCTGATAGCGATTGATGGCAGCACAATATCAGCAAAATGGCCGGCCAGCAGAACTCCGATTGCCCAGGCCAGCAGAAAAAATGAAAGAACCAGCGAAAAAGTGCCCGGCAGGGGTTCGTAGACAAGCGAGAGAGCTCTGAAAAGATACATTTCATAGGCCAGAGAAACAAAACCAAGAAAAAACGTGGCGATTTCTTCATCGCGAAACTGCCACCAGCTCTTGCCTGACGCAGATTCAGAGTTTTCAACCGCGCTCGATGCATTGAAGTCGGGAGATTCTACCGGAGCCGACTTCATAAAATAGAGCAAAATTGCTGCCGAAAGGTTAAAAGAAGCGGCAAGAATGAGACATATGGTCTGGCCATAGAGTGGTAAAAGCTTGAAACCTGTCAGGATGGCTCCTGCAAAAGCGCCTAGGGTATTGATAAAAAACATGTGATCGACCATCCAGGAACGCTTGCACTGCAACTGGCGATTTGCGCCTTCCGAGGCAATTGGCATGGTCATACCCATCAAAGAGCAGGGCACAATCAGAATTGCGATGCCGGTGAGTGAATAAAGAAGTTTGATGGGTATGCCAAAAGAGATTGCTGCCCGCTGAAATGAAAAAATGCTTTCGCTGAGATCGATGCGTAGTAGAAACAAGACCAGAAGATTGACGACAAACAGGCCAAGTTCGGTCAGCGCTAAAGCGCCAATGGGGTTTTTGAGGGTCGAAGCTTTTTTTCCGATAAGTAGTGATCCAGTGCCCAGCCCCAGCATAAAAACGAGAACCACGAGCATCGAGCAGATCGCATCAGCCCCGCCAAGATAAATCTTGATTGCCCTTTGCCAGACAACCTGATTTATTAGACCGGCAAAGCCTGAAAGAAAAAGAATCATAAAGAAAAGAGAATGCTTCTTTTCGGGAGTGGTTGTTTGTGGATCGCTCATAGTGCACATTACCTCGCCGCAAACGCTTCAACCACGTCTGACAATAAATCCTCGTGTTTTGAAGCAAATTTCGCCAGTTATTTAACTTCTAGTCCTTTGTCAAAAAAGAATTACGGGGGGGCTTCGTCACCCCGCGCAAGCGGGAATCAAGTTTTTGCCTGCCTGGATCACCGCCAGTCATTTAAGCCTGGTTCTTTTCGAACAGACATACAAGTTCAACGTGATGGGTGCGGGGGTAGAGGTCGAAACCTGCTGCCTCAGAAAGCCTGTAACCACTCTTGATAATTGCCGCCGCATCTTTCTCGAATGCCTCGAGATCGCAAAAGACGCAGACAATTTTTTGGGGCAGCAGTTTGGCAAGAGTACGACCGATACCGGGAGTCCCGGTGCGGGGCGGGTCAAGCAGCAGAACATCGGGCAATGCCTGACATTTGATCATCTCTTTAATCGCATCACCTTCGGTCAACTTAACTCTTTCAGCGAAACCGCCGCGGATAATATTGCGCTGGCCGGTTCTTACTGCACCAGGGTGTGATTCAAATGCTTCAACACGTGCCCCTTTAGCGGCTAAAGCCAGGGTAAAGTTTCCGGCTCCGGCGAAGCCTTCGATAATGCGCATACCAGGTTCTGGTTTACATAACTCAACAATCTTGCGAACCAGCACCGGGTTCTGAAAAACATTGCCCTGGACAAAGAATGATGGTTCGGCATCGTAGGGCCCGCCGTCTACCTCTGGGGCAACAAGACCGGTGACATTTAGAGGGCCGATAACTTCTTTCACCTTCCCGTCAGAAGTTGCGATCGAAAGACCCTTAAGGTTAAGGCTGCGCATAACTTTTATCAGGTCATTAAAACAGTTTCTGGCTGTTTTTCCCTTCATCAGCACGGCATGCCCGGTTACCCGGTCAGAATTGTGGGCAGACGAAGACATAAGAGTCAGACTTTCAAGCATGATCGGAATCTGGTTTAAAATTTTTCTGGCCGCGACCAGTCGCCTGTTGAGCGGCTGGGTGATCAGGGCGCAGGCTGTTACGGGCACAACCCCGCCTGGCACCGGGGCCGGCCAGTTTTCAGAAGCAAGAAACCCCGATTCACGTTCTTCATAGCTGCGGCTCTGGTGCAGACGGACGCGGGGAAGATATCGGATAATTTCACGTGAGGGGTGAAATGGCTGCAGAAAAACATTCTGGTTCTGTGGCAGCCTGGCTATTGCACGCTCGATCATCAGCTGCTTTTCTTTTTTGCGGCCCTTTTCTGAGAGTTCAAGAAGGTCACAACCACCGCATGGCCCATGAAAAAAGCAATCAGGTTTGACCCGGTCGGGTGAGGGTTCGATAAGACTGGCATCGAGCACGTTAAAGTTGTCGTCAATCACCAGCTCAATTTTATCGCCCGGCAGAAAGCCTGCAACCCGAACCTTGGTGTTGTCAATGGAAACAAAGGCCTGACCATTGCTGGTCAGACCTTCGACATCTACTATGTTTTTTTTGTTTTTTTCGTTCACTTAAGTTTATTTCTTTGGTACTGCGGGGCACTGCAGACGTTCATAGCTGGGCATGCTGCCGAGCAATGGCCGCGCGTAATTGAGAAAATCGCTGGTCACACCGTTTCCGGCTTCATTGATAAAGGTGCGTGGCATTGGCTTGGTTTCGCGGGCAACACTGGCAAGTGGTGTCAGGAAATAGTCGACCGAATAGTCACCGGTTCTGCGAATGGCGACTGAGCCATCAACGTTGTTCCAGAGGGCAAACTGAGCGGCCTTTTCGCCGACTTCGCGTGCTTCGGCCTGGTCAACTTCTGATACGCAGCCGAGAAAGCTTCTCTGCAGGTAGCCAAAGGTGTCAGAACGAACTCTTTTGATTTTCAGCCGGTCTTTAATTACCTTGCCAAGTGCGTCGCCAAGGGCACCGGTACCAGATAACTGCACATTGCCATGGGCATCCTTTTCTGAATCGCCGATCAGCTGAGAAATGATCGGTTTGCCGTCAGCTCCGACGATACCTTCTGAAACGGCGATGACGCAGCGGCCAAAGCGACGGTAAACTTCGTCAACATCTTTCAAAAAAGCTTCGGTTTCGAATACTCTTTCAGGCATATAGATGAGGTGTGGGCCGTCATCTTCATATTTCTGGGCAAAAGCGGCAGAAGCGGTTAAAAATCCGGCGTTGCGGCCCATGACCACGCCAATATAAACACCGGGCAGCGAGCGGTTATCGAGATTGATACCGGCAAAGGCTGAGGCAACAAATTTGGCTGCCGAACCGTAGCCCGGGCAGTGATCGGTCACGCGCAGATCGTTGTCGATGGTTTTTGGAATATGGATACAGCGGAGTTCATAGCCGGCCGCAGCGGCGTTGTCGTTAACGATACGCACGGCATCAGCCGAATCGTTACCGCCGTTATAAAAGAAGTATCTGACATTGTGCTTCATGCACACTTTAAAAATCTTTTCGCAATAATCGGCATCTGGTTTGTCACGGGTCGAAAGCAGGGCAGAGCTGGGGGTGCAGGCCACTCTTTCGAGGTTGTGAGTGGTTGCCTGGGTAAGATCTATAAAATCTTCTTCGATGATGCCTCTGACACCGTGAAGAGCACCATAAACACGGTCAACTTCAGGAAACTTTCTTGATTCAAGAACCGCGCCAACCAGACTCTGGTTAATAACTGCGGTTGGGCCACCGCCCTGTGCTATAAGAACGTTACCTACGAGCTTTGCCATGTAACATGTCTCCTCTGTTTGATTTAAAGTTTCACGGCGCTATTATGCCCTTAAAGGCGTTTGAGGTCAAGCATAACTTTATTTTCAGAAGAGGCATTGACAAAGAATCTGACGCGCCATAAAATGCACCGCATGCCATCCCCCCGAAAAAAAAAGGCTCTGCCATTTTCGCCAGTCAATATTGGCGAAGATAACCTTCAAATTCTCATTGATGCCATTTCTGCTGCTCAGGGCGCCGAAGTTCTCAGTGCTGCAACATGTCGCGCTGATAAAACCTGGGACAACATTCGCATTCTCGCCCGTGGCAATGAAGATTCGGCCCCGGCAATTGTGCGTAGCCTCAGACCCGGCGACGTTATGCTGCATAATCACCCGTCTGGTGAACTGATGCCATCAGATGCCGATCTGTCGGTGGCTTCGCTCTGCGGCAAATCTGGCATCGGTTTTGCCATACACAATAATGAATGCGATAAATTCTACGTTGTGGTCGAGCCTTTTGTCGAAAAACAGACGCAAAAACTCGATGCAGCAGAAATGACCGCCTTTATTTCAAAGGGTGGGGCCATTGCCCGCCGTCTTGAATCTTTTGAAGAACGCAGCGGCCAGAAACATCTCATGGAAAAAATCGTCGAAGCCATTAACAAGCCGTGTCACGCCATGCTCGAAGGCGAAACAGGTATTGGCAAGAGTATGGCATACCTCATTCCGGCAGTGCATTACGCTATTCGCAATCGCTGCCGGGTCGGCATTTCGACCAATACCATCAACCTTCAGCACCAGCTGGTTAACAAAGACCTGCCTTTCCTCGCTTCAATATTTGATTTTCCCTTTAAATACTGTCTGGTCAAAGGCCGACGCAACTATATCTGCCTGCGCCGCATTCGCGAAGCTCTGGCTGCCAGTGACGGCGAATTTTTGCTTGAGCACGATGAATTCGAACAGTTTAACCGCCTGGTTGCCTGGGCCGAAAACACAACTGACGGCTCGCTCAGCGACCTGAACTGGGTGCCGGTCGAATCCCTCTGGGAAAAAATCTGCTGCGACAAAGACAGCTGCCCTGGCATCAAATGTAGCGAATATAACGAGTGCTTTTTCTATACCTCACGCCGCTTTGCTTCTGAAGCCGATATTCTGGTGGTCAATCACCACCTGCTCTTTGCCGATCTCGCCTTGCGCGCTGATACATCCGAATACTCACAAACAGCTGTGATCCCGGCATGTAAGGTGGTGATTCTTGACGAGGCCCACAATCTTGAAGAAACGGCCACAAAGCATTTTGGTTTTCGTACCACATCAGTGGGCGTGCAAAGGGTTCTCAACAAAATCTATCAGAAGCGCGGCCGTCGCGAGCAGGGTACGCTTGCCAACCTTTATTCGATGATTTCTTTTGGTCGCGGTGATTTCCAGGTCGAAAACAGGGCGGCCCTGCTCCAGGACCTGTCTGAAGAAATGATCCCGGCACGTCTCGAAATTGGCGATCTCAGCCGCAGCCTTTTTGATGCGGTAACAGCCTTTATAACTGATCCTTCCAAGGCCCAGTATGGAGAATACCGCCTTCGCATTGGTAAACGCGAAGAAAATCGCGCCGAATACGGTGCTCTGGTGCATTTTGCCTTCAAACTACGTGATGAGTGCAAACGCCTTGCTGCCCGAATGCGAAAAATGGCACGCAAGATCAGCTCGTTGCTGGGTGATGAGGTATCTGAAGAAAACGAATGCTTTGAACTGCCGGTTACTGAATTGAATTCTTTTGCCGCCCGTCTTGAAGAAGCTGCCGCCGGGGTTAACATCATGTTTGATCTGGCAGCCGCTGACCGCGAGATATTTGTGCATTTTTTTACGGCCGCCTTTCGCAAGAATGCCGTTTATCCAGCTTTTCATTCGTTGCCAATCGAAGTCTCGAAGCCAATGCTTGAATATTGTTTTCAGAAGATTCCCTGCACTGTTCTGGTCTCCGGAACCATGACTACGGCACATAATTTCGGGTTTATCAGAGGGCGGCTTGGCCTCGACAGCGAAGAACTTCTACCGCCACCCATCGAGGGGCGTTTTCCTTCGCCATTTAACTACCAGCAGCGGGCCCGGCTTTTTATTCCCACCGATATTCCTGACCCGGCCAGCCCGATATTTGCCGAAAAGGTCAGCGGGCCGCTTTTTGACATTATCTGGGCTTCCCGGGGC
The DNA here is from genome assembly GCA_028691595.1 of Candidatus Rifleibacteriota bacterium. GTDB lineage: Bacteria > Muiribacteriota > Ozemobacteria > Ozemobacterales > Ozemobacteraceae > Rifleibacterium. Next base: position 23 of record JAQUZA010000199.1, on the reverse strand, counting down.
GGAGCTCTGGTTTTATGCACTTC
>JAQUZA010000198.1 GCA_028691595.1 Candidatus Rifleibacteriota bacterium | reverse complement strand
GGGCTGGTTTGATCCAAGATTACAGATCGGCCTCAGCGGCAGAACCGTAAAACCTGAACTGATAATTACCTGTGGTGTATCGGGGTCAGTTCAGTTTGCTGCCGGTATGCAGAATGCCGCAACCATAATTTCAATAAACACCGACTCACAGGCACCAATATTCAACCTTGCACATTATGCAGTGGTTGGTGACCTTTATCAGGTTGTTCCATCTCTGTTAAATAGAATAAGAAAGGGCGGTACCCTGATATGAGCTATAAAACCCTTACCCGGCAGGATATCGACTTCGTTACATCGGTGTGCGGCCCGGAAAATGTTATCTGTGACGATGCCATCCATGAAGATTTCAGCCATGATGAACTCGGCGATCTGCATCGATTTCCAGAACTGCTTGTCTACCCTGCTGACACCCGGCAGATTTCGAACATCATGAAATATGCCAATGATAATCTTATCGCAGTTACACCAAGAGGTCAGGGCACCGGCCTGGTCGGCGGTGCTGTCGCTGTGCACGGTGGCATCATGATCAGCACCGCCCGCATGAACAAGATTATTGAGCTCGACCACGAAAACCTTACTTTAACAGTTGAACCAGGGGTGCTGTTAATGGAAATAGCCGCTTACGTCGAATCGTTCGATCTTTTTTATCCGCCTGATCCGGGTGAAAAAAGTGCATCTATCGGGGGCAACATCAGCACCAACGCCGGCGGCATGCGGGCGGTAAAATACGGGGTAACCCGTGATTACATAAGAGCTCTCGAAGTTGTGCTTCCAGATGGCGAAGTTGCCTGGTTTGGTGGCAAAACGGTCAAAAACAGCTCAGGCTACAGCCTTAAAGATCTGATCGTCGGCTCTGAAGGAACGCTCGGTATTGTAACCCGGGCAATTCTCCGCCTGCTGCCCAAACCCGCCAAAGCCATCAGTCTTCTGGTTCCTTTCCCTGACCTTGAAAAGGCCATCGAAACGGTTCCCCTGATTATTATGGCAAAAGCCACACCAACCGCCATTGAATACATGGAAAGAGCAGTAATTGAGAACTCAGAAGATTTTCTTGGCAAAAAGTTCCCTGACTCTTCTGCTGATGCATATCTTTTGCTGACTTTTGATGGCCAGACCCGCGAAGATATAGAAAAAGACTACGAAAAAATTGCCCACATCTGCCTCCAGCAGGGTGCCCTCGACGTTTTAATCTCTGATACCCAGGAACGTCAGGAAATGATATGGTCTGCCCGCGGCGCATTTCTCGAAGCAATCAAGGCTTCGACCACCGAAATGGACGAATGTGATGTGGTTGTCCCCCGTAATCGTGTCGCTGAATTCGTCAGGTTCACCAGAACGATCGAAGCTGAAGAGTCGCTGCGCATCAGAAGTTTTGGTCATGCCGGCGATGGCAACCTTCATGTTTATCTGCTTCGCGATGATTTGAGCCGCGAAGTTTTTCGTGAAAGGTTGCAGAGAAGCTTCGAACGTCTATACAACAAGGCCGCTGAACTTGGCGGGCAGGTTTCGGGCGAGCATGGCATCGGTTTTGCTAAAAGGCCCTTTCTCGAAGCAATCGCCGGAAAAACTCAGCTGAACCTGATGCGTCAAATCAAGCGTGCCTTTGACCCGAACAACATTCTGAACCCTGGCAAAGTCATTGTTTAAACTAACTTCAACCTCTAATTCAGGAGACTCAATTGAACAATCAATATTTCAAGAATTTGCCCGATCAGAACGGCTGTTTCGGGGAATTTGGCGGAGCCTATCTGCCGCCGTCACTCATCGAACACTTCAAAGAAATCACTCATTCATACCTGACCATTTCAAAGTCGCACCGCTTTATTTCTGAGCTACGCTCAATTAGAAAACACTTTCAGGGCCGCCCCACTCCGGTTTATTTCGCCGAGCGGCTCTCAAACAGTCTTGGCGGGGCAAGAATCTATCTTAAGCGCGAAGATCTGAACCATACCGGGGCTCATAAGCTTAACCACTGCATGGGTGAAGGCCTGCTGGCAAAATACATGGGTAAAAAAAAGCTGATAGCTGAAACCGGTGCCGGGCAACACGGCGTAGCCCTGGCGACCGCTGCCGCCTATTTTGGCCTTGAGTGCGAGATTCATATGGGTGAAGTAGATATTGCCAAAGAGCACCCCAATGTTGTCAGAATGAAGCTGCTCGGTGCGAAGGTTGTGCCGGTAACAGATGGGCTGCGAACCTTGAAAGAAGCTGTCGATTCGGCTTTTAAAGCCTATCTCGAAGACCCGGAAACCAGTATGTACTGTATCGGCTCGGTGGTAGGGCCACATCCATTTCCGATGCTGGTACGTGAATTTCAACGCATTGTCGGCATTGAAGCCCGCGAACAGTTTTTCGAAATGACCGGCGAGTTACCAGACAATCTAGTAGCCTGCGTTGGTGGCGGCAGTAACGCTATTGGCCTTTTTTCGGCATTTCTTGAAGACCCATGTCAAATCTACGGGGTTGAACCTTCGGGCCGATCGATGAAACCTGGTGACCATTCTGCCACCATGACCCTCGGCAGACCGGGCATCATTCATGGCTTCAAATGTTACCTGCTTCAGGACGACCAGGGTCAGCCATCACCAGTATATTCGATTGCCAGCGGCCTCGACTACCCTGGCGTTGGCCCTGAACACAGCTATTTAAAAGACAACGGCCGGGTAAGATACGTAACCGCATCCGATTATGAATGCCTTGAGGCTTTTTATCTTCTGAGTCGCACCGAGGGCATTATTCCGGCTCTCGAAAGCGCTCACGCCGTGGCCTATGCCCTGAAGCTGGCCCAGGAAAAGAAATACCAGTCAATTCTCGTTAATCTGAGTGGCAGAGGCGATAAAGACATAGACTTCGTCTCTGAAAAATACGGGTTCTCACTCGAAGAAATGCAAACTCAATTCAAATAAAACCTCCTCAGACACAATAATCTGCTTGAATAACCCTGCAAACTAACAACCCGGGTTGGGAGTTTGCAGGGCTCTGGCAATATTCTGGCTGAGATCTGCCATTCTGAAAGGCTTGCGCAGAAACCCGCTGATGCCAAGATGTTCCATTTCCGAGAGGTCGTCTTCTTTTGCAAACCCTGAAGAAACGATCACCCGGCAGTCAGGTCGAATCTTTTTTAAATTAATCAGGGCTTCTTTTCCGCCCATGACGGGCATAATCATATCAAGAATCACCAGATCAAATGCTTCCGGAGATTTTGAAAAAATATCAACAGCTTCACGCCCATCAGCAGCTACTACCGCCTCGTAGCCCAGAGATTCAAGAATCGTCCTGCCGATACTACGCAAAAAGTCTTCGTCATCGACAAGCAAGATTTTCCCTGTGCCGCGCAAAATAGACTGCTCTGAAGGCCCGGCAACATTGCCAACACAAGCCAGGGGCAGATAAACGTGAAAAACGGTGCCAACACCAACTTCGCTATAGACATTTATTGCTCCGGCGTGGTCTTTGACTACCCCATAAGCCATCGCCAGACCGAGACCAGTGCCCTTGCCGCGTTCTTTGGTAGTGAAAAACGGCTCAAAGATACGTTTCTGTATCTCGACAGTCATGCCGCAACCGTTGTCTCTGACTTCAACCTCCAAATACCTGCCAGGAACCAGATCAAAAGGGCTCAACCGGCAGTAGTCACCATCCAGAACAATGTCGCGCAGAATAAAACTCAACTGCCCCCCGTCCGGCATTGCGTGACTGGCATTGATACCCAGATTGAGAAAAACATTCTGCAACATGGTCTCGTCACCCATTACCATACATGCCTCCACGTCTTTCTCGAAACTGATATTGATATTTTTGTTGAGGGTGCGATGAAAAATTTCGATAGATTCGTCAATCAACGCGGCAACATCAACCGGCTTACTATCTGTTTCGCGCTTTCTGGCAAAGGTCAGCAATTTTCGGGTAAGATCAGCCGCTTTCTGAGTGGCTGTCAAAATCATCTTGAGATAGATTTCCTGTTTTTCAGGTGGGTTGTCAAAAGTTCGCATCAGTTCTGCTGCACCCATAATACCTGACAAAATGTTGTTAAAATCATGAGCTACCCCACCAGCCAATTGACCGACAGCATCCATTTTCTGGGCCTGCAGAAGCTGCTCCTGCAATTTTTCCTTTTCGAATGCGGCCTTTTTATAACCCGAAATGTCACGCCAGGTCATATGAACCATTGTTACACCACGAATTACGATCGGAGTTAAGGCAATATCAACAAAGAATGTTGAACCATCTGCTTTTTTAAAAAGCCATTCGAACCTGCCATAACCCTGATCGAGTGCTTCAGTAAAAAGTTGCTGATATTTTTCTGCCGAAGGCCGCCCGTCTTCCTGGAGATCAGATGATATCTCGGCCGGAGAAAGCCCGATAAGCTGTTCTTTGCTTTCAAAACCTGTGAGGTTAAGGGCCGCACGATTGCACTCAACGAAACGACCGTCTTTCATGAGAATAATCGCGTCTGAAGAATTTTCGAACAACCGACGAAAGGTCTCGGCATTTTCGCTAAGACGCTCTTCGGCAGCGTGTTTTTCGCTGGTATTCATAAAGAACGAGCAAATGAGTGTGTTTTCACCCTTTTCGTTCTTTTCAATCGGAAACTTGCCGATATGCCAGAACTCTCTTTTTTCGTCAGCCCTTATCACTTCTATTTCTTTCTCGAGGTAGCCCGTGCCGGCAAATGCCTGATTCTCAAGGTCATCCAGCAGCCCATCACTCTCAGCCAATGAGCAGGTTTTATGCAATTCAGCAACGGTCTCGACATCACCCGTTGATGGGAAAAAGGCACCCGTTTCTTTGCTGGCAAGCGAAATAGTGCCATCTTTTCTGCTGACTATAAGCCCCATGGGGGCATGGTCCAGTATTCCTTTCAACTGACTGGCCAGAAATCTGACGGTGCGGCCAAAACGCCGACTCAACTTGTAGGCGATAAAAATTGCTACAAAGGTTAGAAAACCTATTAAAAAAAGCATCTTCGAAAAATTTTCGGCCTGACTACGCCGCAAACCGGTAAAATCGATGCCAATTCGCACTATTCCCTGAATTTCGTCGTCAAGACCACCGCGATAAGGAATAACAACCTCGTTTACTGCCAGGCCATTAAGAATCTTTTCAGAAACAAGGGTCAGGTTTTGCGTTCGGCAACGCTGGTTTTCTTCCTGGCTGGCAACGCTGATCAACGTGTCGTTAACATCATGGTCGCTGTGGGCAAAAACCACATTGTCGGATTTTTCAACTGAGATATAAGCAATCTCACGAACTTCTGAGGCGAGTTCAGAAACGAGTCTGCGAGTATGAAACTTACCGGAAAAGCTTACCCGACCGATTGATTCGCTAATGGTAACTGCGATTGCTATCGAAAGACGGTCATTATATTCTTTCTGCTGGCGGCTGAACAGAAAACTGGAGGCAATCAGAACCAGCATCATTAAAACCAGAAGCATCAAGCCCATAATAGCGGCAAGCTTGCGATCAAATGCATGCACATTATAATCATAACTTCGCATTTTTTACTCCCGAAACCACTGCAAACTTTCGACCGGAAAAATTACTCGACCTGCTCTTTAATAACGTTAAGATTTCCAGACCACTCTTTTCCAAGCGAGGTCCAGCTTTTGTTGATGGTTTCAGGGATCGGGCCCTTCCAGCCAGGATACTGCGACAAAGTCTCGCGAGTTATTGGAAACACTGGCACAAGTGCGTGATAAGGCACCTTTTTGCCCTGCAGAATGTCATAACCGGCCTGCATTGCCTCTTCGCCCAGAGGCCCGCAGAATTGCGCCGAGTCAATGACAGTACACTTTCCGTTGCGGATATTTTCGACAGAATCAGGGTCGCCATCGACGGTCGCATGCAGAACTTCGTTGCGACCCGCTTTGGTTAGAGCTTCAGCAACGGCCAGCCCACCGCCATCGTTAACGGAGAAAACAATATCAAAGCTTCCCGATGCCGGAAAATCTTTTAAAATTCTTGCAGCGGCAGCCTTACCGGAAACAGGCTCTACCGCCTGATAAGTCTGCAGAACTTTGAACTTTATTTCGGCCTGAGCAAGAGCGTCGAGAAACCCGTTAAGACGCTCAACCGTTGATGACACATGCGGATAATCAACCAGAACGAGTCGCAGAATTTTTTCTTTGGAGAATAAAGAGGCAATGAACTCACCATTCAGCCAGCCTGCCTGATAATTGTCTGAGGTTCGAAAAGCTGCCAGTCTGCCGGGGCTAATGTACTGGTCGTAAGCGACAACTGGAATTTTCTCTCTATTTGCCCTCTGCAGGCCCTCAGAAAGCGCGACGTTATCGGTGGGCTGAATTATCAGCAGGTCAACTTTCTGG
>JAQUZA010000197.1 GCA_028691595.1 Candidatus Rifleibacteriota bacterium | reverse complement strand
GCCGAGGCGTTGAGAAACAATGCAGAGAAGCGCAGAAGAAACAAGAAAGGGCTCTACACCCATGTCTAAAAGACGAATGGCCGTGCTCGGCGCGTCATTGGTGTGCAGGGTCGCAAAAACAAGATGGCCGGTCAAGGCCGCTTCAACCGCGATACTGGCGGTTTCTTCGTCGCGAATCTCACCCAACATGATAACGTCGGGGTCTTGTCTTAGAAAGGCGCGCAGAACTGTCGAAAAGTTCAACTCGATCTCAGGCCGCACCTGAACCTGATTGATGAACTTGATTTTGTATTCAACCGGGTTCTCAACCGTGCAGATATTGATATCTGGCCCTTTGATGGCGTTCAGGCATGAATAAAGCGTTGTTGTTTTGCCCGAACCCGTCGGCCCGGTAACCAGACACATGCCATTCGGAGAATTAATAGCCTTTTTAACCATTTCGAAGTTGGTCGGGGCAAAACCCATCTGATCGAGTTGAACGTTAACGTTCGATTTGTCGAGAATTCGTAGACACGCCTTTTCGCCCCAGGCGGTCGGAATGGTGTTGACGCGAAAGTCGATGGGCTTGTCCATGATGGTCATCTGAATACGACCATCCTGCGGTAGACGGCGCTCCGAGATATCCATACCGCTGAGAATCTTGATTCTCGACATTACCGATGGCAATGCTTCTGGTTGAAGATTCATCGAAATGATCAGGTTGCCGTCGATGCGCAGGCGCACCCGCAATTCGCCCTCGTCTGGCTCGATATGAATGTCTGAAGCACCTTTCTGAACCGCAGAATTTAATACCAGATTGACAAGCTTGATGATCGGAGTTTCTTCGCTGGCTTTTTTAAGACCATCGAGGGCGGCACCATCAGTGCCACCGACATCTTCGCCACTTGAAAGCGCATTGAGGGCATCAGCCATGGCACCGGCTACATAGAGACGGTCGGTGGCATCGGCGATCTGGTTTTCTGAGCAGATGGCCCTCACAACTTCGCAGTTGTTCTGAAACTGAATTTCGTCAATGATAAAAACATCAAGTGGGTCAGCCATGCCGATCATCAGACTCTTGCCGTCAAAACTGATGGGCACGAGGTTGTGCTTGCGACAGATCTTTTCTGGCACCATTTTCAGAACTTCAGGTTTGATTTCAACCTTGCTCAAATCAACGAATGGCACCTTCAGCTGTTTGCCTAGAATCGGCAAAAGCTTGTCTTCTGAGAGGTAGCCCAGTTCTATAAGAACCTGCCCAATTCGTTTGCCGCGCTTCTTCTGCTCGGCAAGAGCAATGTTAAGTTCTTTTTCGCCAACGTGGCCTGCTTCAATGAGCAGTTGTCCGATTTTTTTGCGTTTAAACATGGCAGTCAGCCACTTATCTTACCCTATTATTGCAACTTTGAAAACAGGAATAATAAGGAAAATTGAAACTGATTTGTCAGCCGGCAGTTATTGAGCTGCTTCCCAATATTTGCGTCGGGCTTCCATATAATGAGGGTTGAGCTTGATAGCGATTCTGAATTCTTCCATGGCTTCGTCGAGATGCCCCATTTTTCGCAGAATGATGCCAAGATGAAAATGCAGATCAGCATACTCAGGGTGCTCTTTTATCAGCCGGCGGTACTCGGCTTCGGCCTGATCGAGCAGGCCCAGATCAGAGAAGATTGCCCCAAGATCAATTGTTACACTGCCGCGTGAAAGCTTGTCGCCAAGAGTTTCTTCAACGACCTGGCGATACTCTTTTACGGCCTTGCTGATAGCCCCCTGATCTTCATAGATGCGCCCGACGTAGTAGCGGGCTGCAGCATAACGGGGGTTGATTGCCAGGGCATTCGAAAAGCTGGCCAGGGCTTTATCGAAAGCCTTGTTGTCATAAAAAATCAGGCCGACATTGAAGTGGGCATCAGCAAAACGCGGATTCAAGGTTAAAACCGATTCATATGAGGCAACGGCCTGGTCGCGATCGCCAAGTTCACGGTAGGCGTGCCCCAGGTGCGTAAAATAAACCGGGTTTTTAGGGTTCTGGTTGACGGCCTTAACATAGCAGAAAGAGGCCTTGTCAAACTGGTTTTTCAGAAAAAAGGCGTTGCCAAGGTAAAAAAGCTTTTCGTGATCGTTCGGGTGGGTGCGCAGATGCTTGATGCATGCGTCGATAACCTCATCAAGAAGTCCTTCACGATAGGTTGCAGCGTCTGCCATCCGTTAATCTCCTCGCAAATTTCAATCTGGCAGTAATACCGATTTGATATCCTTGCCGAGTTTCGTTCTGGGGTCCATTTTCCTGAAGGCTGGTTTATCGGTGCAATAAGTGTGCAAAACCTCAAGCCCCTCATAGTTTCTTTTCTGCAGGCCCTGACGCATTGCTTCAAAAACCGGAGCCAGATGCTTTAAACCTTCTTCTGGTTCAAATTCTTCCCGGGTGAAAAAACGATATTTGTGAATAACACCGTCATCACGCCTGAAAATATCAACTTCAGGCTCTTCAAGCAATCTTGACCTGGCCGAATAGTTTCTGACATCGAAAAAATGCTGGCGTTCATAATCTTCATAGATGGTTACACCCCAGATATAAGGGTTTCTGAATAGCCATAACGGAAAAACCGGGCCAAGAAAATTCTTCAGACTTTCAATCAAATCATAATTATATTCGTCTTCTTTGACGCAGACATTCAGATTGCCGCTCTGCAACCTGAATTCTCCGCCTTCAAGAAAGCGACCGCCGATCATGCTTATTTTTTCGGGTTTGGAAATGCTTTGCAGGATTTTTTTGGTTCGATCGTTGATAGTCGAGTAGACCTCACTCGGCTGATCGAGATAATCAACCTCGATGTCGGCAACCGGAAACTGAAAAATCTTTTCAAAGACACTCTGAAAGACTTCGCGATCTTTGCGGTCACTGACAAATTTATGTTGTTCGAGAACCTGGCTTTCGTTGTTCATTGTCTACTCCGATTTTGCATAGATAAGAGTGTGATCTTCGGCTGTTTTTTGCCCCGAATTCACTGGTGTCAGCTGCCTGAAGAGGTTTTCAAGCATTACGTCAGCGCTGTTTTCATCGAGCCGATCGAGCATCTGACGGAATTCTTCAAGACTTATACGGTCTCTGCCACCAGCAGGAAACTCGGTAACGCCCTCAGTATAAAGTAAAATACCATCGCCGGGCAATAGCTGAATTGTCTGGTTTTTATAGGGTTCGACACCCTTGTTGAAAAGCCCCAGGGGTACACCGCCCTCCAGCTGGGGCAGCTCAACATAACCGCTGCGGCTGCGGTTGATAAGTGGTGCCGGATGCCCTGCCAGAGCCAGGGTTATCGCCCGGTCTGAGGCTTTGATCAGCACAGCTGCGGCTGTTGCAAAAAGATCGGTCATGCTTTCAGAGTTCATATAGGCCGAAAGCCTGTTCAAAAGGTCGGCTGGTGACGGGCATTGCTCAAGAAGGCAGCCCACCATGGCTTTGAATCTTGTTAAAAACAGAGCTGAATTCAGCCCCGGGCCAGAACATTTGCCGATGACGATAATCATTTTGTCGCCGGGCAGGTTAAGGTAGGCATGAAAATCGCCTGAATGTTCGAGAGAGTATCTGGTTATCTGGGCTAGATCCCAGCCTCTGATGGCAGGGGCCTGCTCGGGAAGCATCGCCTTCAGCAGTGTTGCTGCGAGCTGGTTCTCGGCTTCGCTTTGCTTTGCTGCGGCGTTTGCAAAAAACAGTTCATGATTTTCGAGCATCAGAGCCAGTCCACTACAGAATTTTTCGAGAAAACTGCCTGTTTCTTCAGATAAGAGCTCGTTATCAGTAGAGATTGCCGCAATAATGCCGTGAAGATTGTTAAAAAAGGTTACCGGCAACAACAGACCACTGTTCGAGTTGCCTGGCGAAAGCTGCAACCGGCTGCTGAAATTTGCAGATCTTTTAACTGAACGCAGGTCGATGCAGCCTTTTATCTTCTCGGCAATCTCATCTACAATACTTGTGCCGACCGGAATTTTTACGCACCGCTGTTGAGAATCTTTTCTGCTGCCGGCGATAAAATGCAGTTTACAATCTTCGATGCTGAAGTAGAGAAAGGTTGCCCCGGCAAAAATTTCCGGCAACTGCTTGAGGGCCAGGCCGACTTTGTCAGCCAGACAGCTTTCTGGCTGTATGAGATGCAGAAAATACTGCAGACCGGCCAGATCACCATCTGGCCCGGGAAACCCATATTCAGAAATCAGATCGGAACCTCTGGCTGAGAGGTTGGTTTTGTCGCTTCTGCCGGCGGTTGTTTGGCTCTGAATGTCTGAATCCCGGCTGATGATGCAGTATATAAGACCCGAAAAACCTGAGAGCATGGCCACAAGAGCCAGAATAGCCAGAAGCAGGCCGGTATCGTGGTAAATTATGCTGCGCAGGTTTACCAGCAGGCCGGCAAAAATGACGGCCAGGCAGATTCTGGTCAGTAATTGGCGATGTGGTTTCAATGTTGGCTCGCTAAAATTGTCATACCCGCAAACCATTTGATCTTGCGGGTATGTAGTTGGTCAGATAGCTTTCAGGCAGCGCGATAGTTTTCGTAAGATCTGCCTGAACGGGCTTCGAGATTGCGACAATGACTGGTCATTGCTTCAATGGCCGCCGGATCACCGATCCGGGCCAGAGCTTCACCAGCAGCGATGCTGACTTCTTCCCGGGGGTCTTCAAGTGCTTCGATCAGGGCTTCTACGACTGCGGTTCCGCGACGATCGCCAAGCTGCAGGCAGGAAATACGTCTAATGCGCCAATCCGGGCTTTTAAGGCCTTTAATGTAGCGCCAGGTCTGATCGACCGGAGTGACGCTCGCCAGCGGCACAACTTTTCCACGGGGTCGAAGCGTATTTGCGGTCTCTTCTTCGCCACGCCAGCGCCGCCACAGACCAGAAAAAACTTTTTCAAACATAAACCAGCCCATAAAGTAAACCAGGGTCAGGGCCAAAATCTTCAGTTCTATGTGCATCATAATCATGCCTCCTGATTCTATTTTCTTCGAGAACCATCGGCATAAAGCAGACCAGAGTTTAGCAGCCTTTTCGGATAATTAATTCCAGCCTGCGATTGAGACTGGCCAGTTGTGGCTTTGAGGTTTGGTTTCACCCTTGAAAACCCTTAGAATCGCCTGAACGGCAGGGGTTCTGAAACCAAAAGTGGCAGCGCAGGTAGCAATGTTTTTGCAGCCTGAGAGGTCATATGGGTTGCGCAGTGCGACCACTGCTATTCGAGAGGTTTTTGCACGCAACTCGCTGATAGCAGTCAGCTGGTCTTTAAACAGGTGAGCATTATAAGTGAAAAAGACAACCTGGCTATTAGAATCGATGGCAGTGCCGCTGCTGTTAACCAATTCGGCAAGTTCGCCGGCACTGCATTTTGGCTCATAAACCACCACCGTTGCTTTTGGAAACTCATGGGCTACAATGGCTTTGAGGCTGCCTTGACGGTGTTCTTCTTCAACTTGAACGAGTGAGGAAATTTGTGGCAGCACAAAAAGAGTGGGGCGTTCATGGGTTTTAAGGGGCACCATCTCAGGTGAATGACGCAAAAATTTGACGCTCTGATCATGAACTTCAGTCATCAGACTGGCATGGGAATCGCGAATCAGATTCAGCGGCTGAGAAGGCGGATTTTTCATGAGTTTTTGCCTGGCTGAATCTATTCTGGCAAGGCTTTCGTCGAGCCGCCGGCCAGTTTCGCTGTTGGTTTGCAGCTGTTTAAGAAGCACCTCTGCCGCCAGTCGCTGCTGGTCAAGTTTATGGCAGATGAGCAGCAGGTCGGCCCCGGCATGAAAAGACAGGCTGGCAGCTTGAGCTATACCGTAAGACTCTGTGATGGCACCCATTTCGAGATCATCTGTGACTAGAATGCCCTTGAAACCCAACTTTTCTCGAAGAAGGCCTGTTAAAACACTTTTCGAGAGGGTGGCAGGCAGGTCTTGAGCCTTTTCGAACGCCGGGAAAAATACATGTGCGGTCATAATGGCGGCCACTTCTGCCTCGATTGCCTTTTTAAATGGAAACAGTTCTACGGCTTCGAGACGTTCGATAGAGTGGGGGATAACCGGTAGGGTAAGGTGAGAATCAACATGAGCCTCTCCCTTGCCCGGGAAATGCTTGGCGCAGGCAAGAACCCCGGCACTCTGAAGCCCTCTGATGGCTGCGCAGCCATGCTCTGCCACCTGGGCAGGCTGGTCGCCGAACGATCTGGCACCAATTCCGGGATTGTCAGGGTGGTTGATGTCAAGAACCGGGGCAAGGTTCCAGTTTAGGCCCAGACTGAGCATTTCTTTGCCGATGGCATGGTAAACTGCCTGTGTTTGAGCGGTGTTACCTGTGGCCGCAAGC
>JAQUZA010000196.1 GCA_028691595.1 Candidatus Rifleibacteriota bacterium | reverse complement strand
TTTGACCTGTTTAAACAATATCGTTGATAACTACAGCATTAAATAACTGAGTAAATCGTATCATACCTTGAAAACATCTGCCAGGCCGATTAACAAAGCAACCTGCCTGGCAGGCCGGGCAGATGCAACATATGAGCTCAACATCAGTTTTCTTGTATATGTTCCCTGCGGCTTTTTTTACCCTCCCCGCACTTGTCACCGGATCGGGAAAGCGGGAATCCAGTCCAATTGCAGTTCTAAAGTGTTCTAGTGCCCTGCCACACAAGCATTACAGGGTTCTTCTTCATTCCGGCAGAAGGGCTTGTCGAATTATTTTCCAATGAAAAGTGAATTTAAGCATTATTAAATAATGTTCTCCGGTTCGACGGCGCAGCTATCAGCCGGGAGTCGCTTGCCGCCGTCCTGGCTCACGCGACATAAAAGCTTCCTGCTTAAATACTTTTTCTTCAGGGTTGGCTCAGAGCTGGCCTTTGCCTTCGGCAAACCCTCACTTCGTTCGTCACAAGCTTACGAAAAAGACCATGGCAATCACAATCCTGTGCTGCCATGGCATAAACGCCGTCCTGGCGCAATAATCCCGTCTTCTATCTGCGCCTAGGAATGGTTTAAAACGGGTTTTTATTAAAATTTACATCAAATTACTGATTAAATCGACAGACCCTTGCACGGGGGTGACATCAAGGCCGTTGATTTTGTATCTTCGACTTTGACAAACCACTATGACTTTTGCCGGGGCGATTTATGAATAATTTTTGGGGCTCTGTTAATGGTAATTCAGCCAGTTAAAATTGCTGTAACGCGCTTATAATGAAGAAAAATGTGGTCTTGTACTTTTTTGAAAAATATGTTTTCATACGGGGGTAGTTAATGAGACTTTTTCGGGGCAACCTGAAAAAATCTGCAAACTCTCTCTAAATATAGGATCCTCTCCTGGATTAAGGCGACCACCACATCGGTCGCCTTTTTGTCTTATTGAAGGCCGAAAACAGGGCCGAAAAACTTTGGTTGAATATTTGTTGTTATCTCTCTAGAATGTTACTGTTAGTCTGTCAACATTGAGTAGATGATTGGTAATTATAGATATCGTCCCAGCGCTTGTCCCCGAAGGGGGAAAGCGTGGATCTAAGCCGTCGCGGAATAGATTCCCGCTTGCGGGTCTGTCGATTTATCTATTAGAAATATGATTTAAGTATTATTTGATGGTTTTTACCGGTTCGACGGCGCAGCTATCAGCCGGGTTACTTTTTCTTCAGCGATTCCTCACTTCGTTCGTCACAAGCTTACGAAAAAGTAATCCCGTCTTCTATCTGCTCCTTGGTAAGGATTTATACGGGGGGGATTATCAAATTTAATTATCAGCAAAAGAATAAATAGACAAGCACTTGCGCAGGACGAAATTTCTACAGATTCAAGTTTGACAAAGCACTAGCCAGCAAAAGAGAAAAGCTGGTTTATTTGAGATCTTCAGCGAGCACCGGCGCGGCACCAAAATAAAAAGGCCACGCAAGAGACTCATCGATCAAGGGAGAGAGAAAAATGTGGATTGCTTTGAATGACGCTTTCATTTCGATTGTTGACAAGGCGAAAGATAAGTCTTGTCTGATGGTTCGCGCCCGCAGAACGGGTGATATCGAGGCGGTTTTTGCTGATGCAAAAGTGGTGGCTGATGCCGGCATCGATTACAAATACCGCGCCGAAGTTAATCGCGAGGCAGTTGCTGCGGCGATAAGTGCCCGCATCATGGGTATCAATTACTCAAACTTTAAAGGCTCAGTTCATGATCATAAAAGGCATAATGCCTACATGAAGGTCTGGGAGCTCATGTCAGCCTTTCAGAAGTAAAAGCCTGGCCTTTGTCTTCGGCGGTAAATCACTTCTTTCGACAGTTTCCTTTCCATCGTGCTGGTGCAGGTTATTAAATTTAATATCAAATTGCTGATTAAATCGACAAGCCCCTCCACAGGGGTGACGTAGAATAAAATAATTCGAAGAGGTGAGCATGAAGCCAGAAGGAATCAAATTTCCTGTTTTCGGTCTTTTCTGCATGGCGCTTGGCAGTTTTTTTCTGCATTACCGCATCCATCCGCCTTCCAAAGATGCGTTCAATCTGATTGGCGTTCTTTTTCCGCTTTTCAATGCCACAATTCTTCCTTTCATGTTTTTCTATCGAAAAACCGTTCCCTGGGCTTATATAATCAACCTCAGCAGCGTTGTCGTCGGGGTTTTTGTCATGACCTGGTTTTCGATCGCCAACTGGAAAGACCCGATAACGCTGTATCACCTTCTTTTTCATTCAACGCTGGCAGATAGCCTTATTCTTCTCGGCAAGCTTCCGCTGGCGCACGTTATTCTCATGGCCTGGATGAACTTTGACGAGGAACAACAGGCATGAGCGCCATAAAATCACCAACCTGCCAGCCCGCTTCATGGCAGAAAATTTTTTGCTGGCTGCTTTTTATTGGCCTGTTTCTGTTGCTAACCCGAATCGGCGCGCGCCATTACTTCAGGGAAGAAGCCGTAAAGGCCGGTACTTTCCCGGTGACTGTCGGGCGGGTCATTGCTTTGTGGGCGGTGGGTCTGATGCTGTTGCAATCGCTTCTGGCTGCGCGTTTGCGTGTGCTTGACCGTCTGTTCGGTCTTGATGGGTTGCTGTTTTTTCATCGTCTCGCGGGCATATTCACTCTGACATTTGCATTTTTTCACCCGCAGCTGATGTATGTGTCCGGTTTAAAAAAGGCCGGGCCTCTGAGCCTTCAACAGTGGCCCCTGGCCCTTGGCGGTCTTTGTATTATCGGCCTGTGGCTGCTTGTGGTTTCTTCGGTCTGGCGCAAGTTCGTTGCTTTGAGCTATGAACAATGGCTCAGGCTGCATAAAATTGCAGCTCCGGTTGTGTTGCTGGCTCTGGGTCATATGTTTATCATCGAGTCTGCAATGCGAAAAGGCTTGATTCTCGGTTTCTGGGTCGTTCTCCTGGTTTTGTGGGCAGGCGTTCTGCTGGCAGCCAGAGTGGTTATTCCGGGCCGGCGCGCCGCCAGTGAGGCCTTTGTTGTTTCTGCCGCTGAAAAGGTGGCCGATAATGTCTGGCAGATTGACCTCGAGCCAGAAGAGGGTGTTGAACGCTTCGACTTTTTTCCGGGGCAGTTTGCCTTTGTTGCTATCAAAAACCCTGAATTAACGGGTGAAGAGCACCCATTTACCATTGCATCAGCGCCTTCACAGGCAAAAACACTGCAGTTTCTCATAAAAAACAGCGGTGACTGGACCCGCAAGCTTACCAGTGTAAGGGCAGGGGACCAGGCAAGGGTCTGCGGGCCATTCGGAGTTTTCTCGGCATGCCGCCACAGGCCGGCCAACCTGGTAATGATTGCCGGTGGCATCGGGATCACCCCGATGTTAAGCACTCTGCGCCAGCTTGGTGCCGAAAAGTCAGTTTTGCCGGTCAAATTAATCTGGTCATATCAGACCTCCGCCGGGGCACCGTGCCTTGGCGAAATTGACGACCTGCGCGGGCTGCTTCCCAATCTTGAAGTTGTCAAAATCGCTACCAGAGAACCAGCCGGGGAAAACGTCGGGGTCAGGCGACTCGACAGGGCAACCCTGGCTAAAATCCTGCCAGCGTTCAAGCCTGGCGATCTGGTTATGCTTTGCGGGCCAGTTGCCATGATGCACGAAACCCGCCAGACGTTGCGATCTCTCGGTTACCCTGGCTCAGCAATTTTAAGCGAAGAATTTTCTTTTTAGGGTCTTGCACCCTTTTTAAGTTGATGGTCAGAGGCGAGTTGGCAAGGTTGCGCTTTTGCTGGCCATATCATTCGAAAAGGGTGGGGGAGATATTGTTGCCCGGCGCTTTTAGTCAAGAGAAGGGGCAGTTGTCAGCGGTGTATACTGTGCAACCAGGTTTTGCGCTTCTTCGATCTGTGCGGCGGTCATGACTCTTTCGAGTCTGGTGATTCTTTCAACTATGCCGCTTGCATTCTCTTCGCCAAGCGTCTTAACCAGGATGCCATAATAGAACCTGGATTTAACGTAATCTTTTTCTCCGGCTTTGCCGGTAAAATACCAGCGGCCCAAAAACCCCATGGCATCAGTGTTTCCACGCTCAGCACCCAGTTTGAACCATTTGGTCGCTTCGGGGATGTCTGGCTCACCAAGACGTTCTGAAGCATAGGCAAGCCCGATGCTGTAACAGGCATCGATATAACCTGTTTTTATGGCTTTTTTATAAAATTCAACGCACTTTTTTCTGCTTTTTTCAACACCGTGCCCCGCGGAAAGCAACCAGCCTATTTTGTAATAACCCTCACCATATCTAAGCTTTGCAGCTTTGATAAAGTTTGCCATGGCACTTTTGAACAGATCCTGTCTGGTCTTTTCGTCTTCGCTTCGCATTGCTTTTTGAGCCAGTTCAGTGCCCGTTTTAACGAGTGATGCACCATCTTCCTGTGCATAAATTGAAAGGGTCAGCCCAATGATCAGATATACAGCAAAAAATAATACATTGCGTCTACGGATTTGCATTTTATGTAATTCTCCAGCTATTTTACGTGCCCGGTGTGGCCGGTCAGTGAATCAGTCTTTGGCAATAAAATTCTTTGAGCATTCAATTTTAAGGCGCTTGAAAACTTCGCTGTCAAGCTTGTCTTTGCAGCTGTATTCAGCGATGTCATAGGCGGTATTGCATTCCTCATCCATGATAGTCGCGTCAACGCCGGCATCCAGAAGCTCCTTGACCAGCGATTCACAATCTTTTCCGCCATTTCTTACGGCCAGATGCAGGGCTGTTTCCTGCTTGCTGGTAAGGGCATCGAGTTTCACGCCCTTGCTGATCAACATGGTAACTGCCCCGGTGTTTGCGCGTTCAACCGCAGCCAGCAATGGGGTTCTGCCCAGCCAGTTGGCAGCGTTTAAGTTGGCACCTTTTTCAATCAGGGTTGCTGTTACTTCCAGGTTTGTGTTTTTGGCTGCGGCCAGGATCAGAGCTGTATTTTTTTCTTTGTCCCTTGCTTCCAGCTGGGCACCCTTATCAATGAGAGCCTTGATCAATTCTACATCACGGCTGTTTTCGGCAAAGACCATCAGGGCAGTTTGCCCTTTCCGGTCACCTTCATTCACATCTTGGATTTTTTCGAGAATCTTAGTGAAAAAATCTTTGTTCTGGCATCTTGAGCAGGCGATAAGAGCACTGACATCGATTCTGGCACCAAGTTCAATCAATTTTTCCGCAACTTTGAGACTGTCTTCAAATGCTATCGCATGGGCCAGCAGGCTTGCGCCATCATCTTCACTTTTGTAATTTATGTCAACGCCATTTTTGAGAAAAACAGGCAGCAGTTCGACACAGCTTTCGCTCTCAACGATTGTTTCGATGTCTTTTAAGCCGATATTGTCGTTAGCGAAAGGATCAGCGCCGTTTTTCAGCAGAAAATCGATAATCTCGGGGCTGCAATCATTTCTGATGGCTTTGATCAAAACTGATTCCTGCATGCTGTTTCTGGCGTTAATATCTGCGCCCTGTTCAACAGCCTTTTTTAAAAATGCCGTCGAAAGCCTGAAAGGCTCGTTTTCAAGAACAGTCATGATTGCCTGTTTTATATCGCCTTCCGGCATTGAGTCGTCAATCGCGGCTCCTGCAGACCCGGAAGTTTCAACCTCGCCAAAGTCATCGCTTTCCAGGTCGTCGAGCTGTGCAAAGCCTGCGCTGCCGAGAAGTAGAAATAATGCCAAACACAAGTAACCTTTTCCCGAAAATTGAAGCATCTGAATCACCTCAGCTGATAGTTAAAGGGCAACAATTGCCTTAGAGCCCGCCGTTCTGCTGTGCCAGAACCGAGCAGGGCTATGCATTACCAGAAATTGTGTCATGGCGTTGTATTGTGGCATTGCTAGAACTTCTTTGGCACAAAACCTGGCTGTTAGTCTGATCATTAGTCTTTTGAGAAGTGACCGGCAGTTTCAATATACCCATCATCAGCAGAAAAATTCAAGGATGTCCTGAAAAATGTTCGGGTTTTAATTATAAAGCTGCGCTATTTTCCCGATGACTTTGCACAATAACACAAAGCTCAGGTACCCGGATGGCGAGCCCTTGCCATGCTTTCCCGTTGAGAAGCCTATCTTACATGCCGGAGAATATGAGAGGCCATCAATCATCTCTTGTTCGATGACAAAGAGCTAGATCGGCAGCTAGAAAGATGTCGTCAGCAATAGTCTCGGATCTTTTTTCAAGAGCGGCTATGGCAATGGCAGTTTTGAGGATGACAATGTCGGGTCTCTGACCATCAACTTTGAGATGAATGCAGGCCCCGGCGATCACGGTAAGAAAAAAATCAGGAAATTGTATC
>JAQUZA010000195.1 GCA_028691595.1 Candidatus Rifleibacteriota bacterium | reverse complement strand
ACGCTTACAGTTCCTTTGGTGAGCGGAACAGCCTCTACCATTGGCTTCAGAGCAAGAGTAACGGCCAATGCCAAAACATTAGTGCTCATTTTGCCAACGTTGGGCACGAGATTAATGCTGCCGGGCGCTGCAAGCTTCTTGAGATAATCAGTCGCTTTCATGAGCGGAAAAAGATCGGGTTTTGTTGCAAAGTCGATACCGTATTTTCCAGGGGTACCAAAAACTGGCTCTGCCGGCGTATTATTGTTTGGCGGGCCTGAAAGCTTTACGGGAACGGCAATGTTGGTCTCAGGGTCTTTTTTGGTGATTTCAGCGTTGATATTGTATTTGCCACCGGCCACCGCCATCTTTGTCTTGGTATTCAGAAGCAGCAAAGCTTCAATGCCCTCGAAAATATTCTTTACGGCACCAGAGTTACCACCGGCAACTGGAGGTGCACCCCAGTCACCAACCAGAGCGACATTGCAAATAAGTGGTTGCGTACCATCAGATGTCTTATCTGAGTAGTTAACCCTGATCAAACCAGGAAACTCTCTTTTTTTAAGCTCTTCATCAGAGACTTCTTTGGGGCCGGTAAAAACCTCTTTTATTTTAGAAAAAGTGCCCGAGTAATCAAAGTTGTTGACAACAAAGGTGCCACCGTAATTGTTAAAAGAGAGAAAATCGTTCTTCAGATTGGAGATGAAAAAACTGTACATTGGAGCTGGCGGCTCACAATCTGCTGTCTTAAAATCTTTTACCGCTGAAACTCGGCGGGTAGCCTTATAGTTATCCTGATAGGTAATTGAAGCTTCGCATTCAAGCTTAATCTGGCCATACTTTTCAAGATATTGACCGTCGTCCATTGTCGGAGTAATGCTGACCCCTGATGGCCATAAAGAAGATACGCCGGTTGGCATCGGAATAGCATCAAACTTGATCTGAATCGGGTAACGTTGTTTACCGTTGCCAAGAAGCTGATTGACCAGCATATCAGCAAAAAAGTCAAGACCGGTTAATTCTTTAAAGCTTCGTTCCTTGCCAGCGACAGTGATCTTGGGCATCAGCTTATCTACCACACCTGTCAGGTTAATATTAACCAGGGTAATAGGCCCGATCTTGACCGGAATCGAAAAGTCGAGCCATGACAAATCTTTGGGAAAACCGATTTCAAGCGGAGAATAGCCATTTCCTTCGAGAAAACTTTTTACGTCGGGGCGCAGGTTCCATGAGATGTCTACGCCGGGCACTTTTAAGTCTGCGTAATCTTTGCCCGGGGATACCCTGAAAGCTTTATCTATTTTGACTTTGACCTTAACGTCATACTCTTTGGCACCCTCACTGGTCATGTAAGCCACCAGTGCATCGAGTTCTTTATTGTCTACGCCTTCCTGGAGGTCGTCTTTGGTAAGAACGATTTCTTCTGTGGCAGCAGCATCGAGGTCAAGCTGCTCATCGGCACCAAGATTACCAGCCAGACCAAGAGTTACGCCACTCTTAGCTCTGGCGGGAAGACGAAGTTTAATTGCCAGATCACTGGCCTTAACCTTGCCGGGGTCAACATCATTGATGCTGTCGGCAATCATGCGCATTGCTCTCTCAAGAGCAGCCTCGGCAAGGCTTGTCGCATGCAGACCCTTGACCGAAAGTGATGTCTGCCGGCCTTCTTCAATGGTTGAGCTCATGAACATGGTGGAGGCAAAGAGAATTACCCCCAAAACGCCCACCACAACGATGAATGCGCTACCTTTTCGCCTGGTTTGTTGCATAATGCTCCCCCACCCTAGTCAAATTTGGCCGGAAAACTGAAAAGGCTCTTTCCAAGACCTTGCGATACCTTCCCTGACGGGATGGCACCCTGTTTGATCGCTTCAACATCAGCAAGCCCCTGGGCGACCTTTGCGGGGTCAGCCCCATCCTGAAGCTGCTTTAAGGCCATATAGGCATTGCGAACCGATGCGGCCAGATCACCACCTCCGCAATCAGGTGGAAGTTTACCAACGAGTTCCATGAACTGTTTAAAAGCTGCCTCGAGCTTTTTCTGGTCACGGGTTAGCTCGTATAACTCACAGAGAGCGCCAATCGCATAGACCTGCTGAAAAACGTTACCACCTGCTTCTTCAAAAGCCTTAATCAGGAGGGTCTCTGCCATGGCGAAATTTCCACGTTCAAGTTCACCCCGGCCTTCAACCAGCATCGGGTGATGCTCAGCCCGGTATGCCTGCTTCTGGTCTTCGTTTGTACCAGGAGGAAACCTTTCGGAACGCTGGCTTCGTTTTACCAGTTTAAAAGCCTCTTCAAGTTCGCTCTCCATTTGCTTCTCAGGAGAAGAAGCAAACCATCCGGCAGTTGATTTTCTTCCGGCGGCGGGGGAAACTCCAGGTGAGGAACCGGGCTGGGCAGAACCAAAATTGAAAACATTTTTGCGGGCCACCATGGTTTTCATTTTTTCCTGACTCATTTTCTTGCCGCTGCCGCTGGCGAAGAAATACAGCACCAGAACAGGAACAAAGAGCAACACAACCCCGATAATCAATACCCGGATGTCGCTCATATCAATTTTTTTTACTAATTTTTTAAAACCCTGACTCTCAGACATTACAATTCTCTCCTCTGGCAACCTCTTACAGTGGTAAGTCTAATACAGTATACGATATGGTGCAACAAAAGATGCAGCAAATAACTGCCCTGGCCGTCAGCAATCAAATTTTGCA
Source organism: Candidatus Rifleibacteriota bacterium (assembly GCA_028691595.1). Taxonomy (GTDB): domain Bacteria; phylum Muiribacteriota; class Ozemobacteria; order Ozemobacterales; family Ozemobacteraceae; genus Rifleibacterium. The sequence goes on along the minus strand of JAQUZA010000195.1, from coordinate 3,699 downwards.
AATGTGAAGCCAGGCATTACGAAATGCCAGGAAAATAATTGAACCAAAAGCTTTTAAAGGAAATGAGACAATAAACACGCTCAAAAGATAATACGCCGTGAGCAGACCAAAAGTTGCGCCAATTTTCACATGCGCCGGGAAGCGACAACAAAAGATAGAGATTTTCGTTTTTATATTTAACAATTCAGAGTAAAAGCTAGTTTTTAGATTAAATTCATACAAAACAATCATTTTTCAGCTTTAATCGTTATTTTTCCAGCTTTATTATCAATTTAACTTTGATTATATATTGTTAGCACTCAACAACATCGAGTGCTAACAGAAATTTCAACTCTGAATTTCAATTTCCAAAAGGAGGACATCATGAACCTCACCCCAATGGGTAACCGAATCGTAATCAAAGTTAGTGAAGCTGAGAAGAAAACTACAACTGGTATCATCATTCCAGATACCGCTTCAAAAGCACGCCCCAAAACAGGCAAAGTAATATTTGTCGGCCGCGGCCTCACTGACAACAAGGGCAAAATTATTCCCATGCAGGTAAAGCAGGGCGACAGCGTCATTTTTACCGAATGGGCCGGCACCGAAATCATGATCGATGGCGAAAAGCACCTGATCATGAAAGAAGATGAAATTCTGGCTGTCGAATAACAGCATTTTTCAAAACATTAACCAGTTCAAAATTAATCTTTAAGGAGATTTTAAAATGGCCGCAAAACAACTGAAATACGGTGAAAACGCTAGAAGAGCCCTCGAAAAGGGTGTCGATACTGTTGCCAACGCAGTACGCTCAACCCTGGGCCCCAAAGGCTGCTATGCCATTCTCAACAAGAGCTTTGGCAGCCCCACCGTAACCAATGACGGTGTCATGATCGCCAAAGAAATTGAAGTAGAAGACCGCTTCGAAAACATGGGCGCTCAGCTGGTAAAAGAAGTTGCCAGCAAGACCAATGACATCGCCGGCGACGGAACTACCACCGCCACCGTTCTGGCCCAGGCTATCGTTCACGAAGGTTTTAAAAACACCGCAGCCGGTGCCACTCCCATTTATATCAAACGTGGCATTGAAAAAGCCGTAAATGCCGTTGTTGCGAAGCTCAAAGAGCAGTCAAAGCGCATCGACGACAACAAAGACAGCGTCGCCCAGGTTGCCACCATCTCTGCCCGCGATACCGAAATTGGTAAAGTTATCGCCGAAGCCATGGACAAAGTTGGCAAAGACGGCGTTATCACCGTTGAAGAAGCCAAAAGTTTCGACACTACCCTCGATTTCGTAGAAGGTATGGAATTCGACAAAGGTTACGTCAGCCCTTACATGGTAACTGACCCTGAAAGAATGGAAGCCGTTCTCGATAATCCTTACATTCTCATCACCGACAGCAAGATCAACAACATCAAAGACATTCTTCCAGTTCTTGAAAGCATCGTTCAGACCAAGAAACCCCTGCTTATCATCGCTGAAGACATCGAAGGTGAAGCCCTTGCAACCCTGGTAGTCAACAAACTTCGCGGCACCTTCAACTGTGTTGCCGTTAAAGCACCCGCTTTTGGCGACAGACGCAAAGCCATGCTCGAAGACATCGCCGTCATGACCAAGGGTCAGAAGATCAGCGAAGAAATCGGTCTCAAGCTTGAAAACGCCGGTCTCGAACACCTCGGTAATGCCAAGAAGGTTGTTATCAGCAAAGAAACAACTACCATCATCGAAGGTGCTGGCGCAGCCAAAGACATTCAGAACCGCATCGGCCAGATCAAAGCAGAAATCGAAAGAAGCACCAGTTCTTACGATAAAGAAAAACTGCAGGAAAGACTTGCCAAGCTTTCAGGCGGTGTTGCAGTTATCAAAGTCGGTGCCGCAACCGAAACTGCCATGAAAGAACGCAAAACCCGTGTTGAAGATGCTCTGAGCGCCACCCGCGCCGCAGTTGAAGAAGGTGTTGTGGCCGGCGGCGGCGTTGCTCTTCTGAACGCAATCAGCGCCCTTGACACTCTTGAATTCAACGGTGACGAAAAAATCGGCGTTGAAATCGTAAGAAAAGCCCTGCAGAAACCGATTCACTTTATCCTTGCCAACGCCGGTCTTGAACCCGCCGTTATCATCGAAAAGCTGAAACAGGAAAACAAACCCGGTTACGGCTATAACGTTCTTACTAACGAATATATCGACATGTTCAAAGCCGGTATCATCGACCCCGCCAAGGTTACCAGATCAGCTCTGCAGAATGCCGCTTCAATCGCAGCTATTCTGATGACCACTGAAGTTCTGGTTGCCGATATCCCCGAAGAAAACAAAGCTGCTCCGTCAATGGGCGGCATGGGCGGTATGGGTGGAATGGGTGGAATGGGCGGCATGGGCATGCCCGGTATGATGTAATCTGACAGAACCTTCCCGGCGGGGGTGAGTTTAAATCACCCCCGCACTGAAAAAAATAATTCAAATAAGTTTATCAGGAGCATTTCATGAACCTCAAACCATTAAATGACCGTGTTATCGTTAAGCCAAAAGATGCAGTCGAAAAATCAAAGGGTGGCGTTATTCTTCCCGATACCGCAAGCAAGGAAAAACCCATTGAAGGTACTGTAATTGCCGCCGGCCCGGGCAAAATGACCGATGAAGGCAAGCGCAGCCCTCTCGAAGTAAAAGCCAACGACAAGATTATCTTTTCAAAATACGCTGGCACCGAAATCAAGATCGAAGAAGAAAGTTACCTGATTCTGCGCGAAGAAGACATTCTCGCCATTATCAACTGATAAGACAACAAGCACAGGAGCAAATTAAATGTCTGCCAAGCAGCTCAAATACTGGGGCGAAGCCCGCAAATCTCTCGAAACCGGTGTTGATATCGTCGCTAACGCAGTTCGCGCTACCCTTGGCCCGAAAGGCTGTTATGCCATTCTCGACAAGAAATTCGGCAGCCCGACTGTAACAAATGACGGCGTTACCATTGCCAAAGAAATCGAAGTAACTGACAAGTTCGAAAACATGGGCGCTCAGCTCGTAAAAGAAGTTGCCAGCAAAACCAATGATGTGGCTGGCGACGGCACCACGACTGCCACCGTTCTGGCTCAGGCTATCGTTCACGAAGGTTTTAAAAATGTTGCCGCAGGCTCAAACCCGGCATACCTGAAGCGCGGTATTGAAATGGCCGTTGACGAAGTCGTGAAAGAAATCAAAAACCTTTCAAAAAAGGTTGACGACAACAAGGACAGTATTGCCCAGGTTGCCACAATTTCTGCCCGCGACAACGAAGTTGGTCATATCATCGCCGAAGCCATGGATAAAGTCGGTAAAGACGGCGTTATCACCGTTGAAGAAGCCCAGAGCTTCGACACCACTCTTGATTTCGTAGAAGGTATGGAATTCCATAAAGGCTACATCAGCCCTTATATGGTAACCAATCAGGAAAGAATGGAAGCAGTTCTTGATAACCCATACATTCTTATCACCGAAAGCAAGATCAACAACCTCAAAGAAATCCTGCCTCTCCTTGAAAAGATTGTCCAGGTAAACAAACCTCTGCTGATTATCGCCGAAGATATCGAAGGTGAAGCTCTTGCTACCCTGGTAGTTAACAAACTGCGCGGCAATTTTCCAGTTTCTGCTTTCTCAAATACATAGTTCTTACCGTCTTCGGTTTCTTGCACATCAGTCACCACATATCTATCCTTTTCCATTCGACAGATCTGTGTACGTATATC
>JAQUZA010000194.1 GCA_028691595.1 Candidatus Rifleibacteriota bacterium | reverse complement strand
TCATTGGCGGCATCGAGGCTGGCGGTAATGTCGTCCATCAGCAGTAACTGAGGTTTGCCCACCAGGGCACGAGCTATCGAAAGACGCTGGCGCTGCCCGCCGGAGAGGGTAACACCACGCTGGCCAACCGGCTCAGTGTAGCCGCCCGGAAAGGCCATAACTTCGTGCTCGAACTGAGCCAGACGCGCGCAAGACTGAATCAGTTCATCAGACTGATTGCGCCAGAAGTCGATATTGGTGCGAATCGTTTCGGAAAAAATCACCGGTTCCTGCTGAATATAACCGATCTTATCGAGAAACGACTGCTTTCTGATTGAAGGAAGCGGCAGCCCATTGATATTTACGACACCCTCATCAGGTTTCATGACCCCTGAAATCAGGTTCAGCAGTGTCGTTTTTCCTGAGCCAATCTGCCCGACGATGGCCACCTTTTCGCCTCTCTTAACCGAGAAACTCAGATCATTGAATGAAAAGGGTTCCTGCTCAACATGATCTGCCGTGGCAACACTTTTGTCTTCAGGCTTTTCAAGTTTTTCAAGGGTATTATGCTTAAAGCTTACATTGGCAAAACTCAGGCTTTCGATGGCCTCAATTTCAGTGTTGCCATCGACATCGAGATCCTGCCAGGCGCGATCAGCTTCCTGCAGGTCTTCGAGACGGTCGATCGAAACACATGCCTGAGTAAGGGTTACGAGCATCATCGGAATATCCATGAGCGGGTAAATGATCATGCCGAGGTAGCTGAAGAAGGCATAGTAAGTGCCCAGCGTCAGCGTACCGCGAATTACCATGATACCGCCAAAAATCAGGACCATGATTTCACCGACATAATTGAGAAACTCAAAAAACACCATGAACAGGCCCCAGAGTTTGTCCACCCTGATTTCCTGATCTATACGTTTTTCAAGCAGCTTGTCAAAAAGCTCCTGCTGGGGTTTGCGGGCGTTGAATGAGGCAATGATCTTAATGCCTGAATATGCTGCTTCAAGAAAGTCATTTCCTTCTGACATGCCTTCCTGAACGTCTTTAAAGGTTTCACCAAAACTGGTCTCAAGTTTTATAAAGATGAACAGCATGATTGGCAACGGAATACAAGCCACCAGAGCCAGTTTCCAATGCAACAGCCCCATCGAGATCACGCAGAAGAAAATAATGCTCGCCGAGTTTATTGCCCTGAAAATACCCGAGCAACACAACCACGACAACCCGGGGGGATTGGTTCTGATATCTTCAGTCAGGCGGGTGACAAGATCACCGGTTCTGAATTTCAGAAAAAAGCGGTGCCCCTTTGAGAGTATTTCGGCAAAGAATTTTTCGCGAAAATACATTTCAAAAGTGACATTCATTCTTGCTCTGAAATAGGGGTAAATGCCGGAAAATATCGGCCCGAGGCCCATCGCCAGCAGCATCAGCAGCATGCGGTTGCGCTCGTGCTGAGCGGCTTCGAGGGTAGTGGTTCCAGCCTGAAAGCTTTTCAGACCAACAACCAGGCTGTCGATAATGTGTTTGAGCACCATCGGAAAAAGCACTGCGATAATTGTCGAGAGAAAGGTCAGAAACAGCAGAAACAGAACCATGCGCCAGTGTGGCCGGTATTCGTTGAAGAGCCATTTAATGTAGTAGGCACGGGTATGCCTGAGGTCTTTGCGTTTTACTGAAGGTTTCATGCAACTGCTCCTGTTGCTTCACCGATACCGGCATCTTCACCGGTTATGGTCTCAATGACTGCGAAGGGATCACCTTTGCCGGCAGTCTGGATGTTTACAAGTTCTCTGTAGATGCCTTCCTGGTTCATCAGGTCGGCATGGCTGCCACTCTGCATCAGCACGCCCTTTTCGAAGACCAGAATTCGATCTGCCTTTCTGATGGTGGTCAGACGATGGGCAATCACGATTGAAGTGCGGCCGGTCATGAGCTTTTCCATGCTCGCCTGCAGCTGCCGTTCAGTTATAACATCAACCGAAGAAGTCGCCTCGTCGAGAATCAGCAGGTCAGGGTTTTTAACCATCGCTCTGGTATAAGAAAGCAGTTGGCGCTCACCATAAGACAGGTTGGCCCCGCGTTCGGCAAGCATCGTCTGGTAGCCATGGGTCTGGCGCATGATAAACTCATGAGCCCCAAGTTCGGTTGCAGCCCTGATAACTGTTTCATCATCGATATCAGTATGAAAAGCCTTGAGGTTTTCCATGATAGTGCCCGGAAACAGGTAGATTTCCTGGAGAACCAGCGCAATATTGCGACGCCAGTCTTCAAGACCGATAGTGCGTATATCACGGCCATCAACATTGACACTCCCACTGGTAGGATCGTAGAAGCGCAGCAACAGGTTGATGCATGTGGTTTTTCCTGAGCCTGAAGCCCCGACAATTGCGAGTTGCTGACCACGTGGAATACTAAACGACGCATTTTTCAGAACCACTTCGCTGTCATAGGCGAACGAAACATCGTTAAAAGTAATTCTTTCCTGCAATCTCAGCCCGGGAGCAGGCTCGCCCTCGTCTTTAACCGTTGGTTCAGCATCGAGAATGTCGAAGACACGAACCCCGGCTGCCAACGCGGTCTGCAGCTGGGCAAGTACTTCTATGAGAAACTCCAGCGGTCTGAAGAACTGTCGCAGCAGTTCCATGAACATTACCAGTGTTCCGACGCTCATGGTGCCAGCATAAACCTGGCCACTGCAGTAGGCGAACAGCAGCATCAACACGCCGATTTCTGTACAGAAGCGGAACCCGGAGGAGAACAATGTATATTCAATGAAAGCCGCTTTGCATTCAAGGCCGGCCTTTTCCTGGCTGTAGGCACGCATATTGGTCATGATATCGTTTTCACGGCCGTGCACCTTGATCAAGGGCACTCCTTGAATGTATTCAGCAAGATAGCCGGTAAGCGCGCTGTTCTTCTCGCGAACTTTTGTATACAGCGAGCGAATATAAGTCAGGTAGAAAAACATCACCAGGCCGACAACGACCAGTGAAATCATGGCGACAATACCAACTCTGAAATCTTCGCGCATCAACACGAAGATGGTTCCGATAATGAGCATCAGGCTTGCCACCAGTTGCGCCGTCGACTGGGTAAACATCGACTTCAGCTGATTAGCATCTGATTCACTGCGGGTAATCAGCTTTCCGGGCTGGTTCTGGTCAAAGAAACGCATTCCCTGCCGCAATATCTGCGCGAACAGGCGGCGTTTAATTTCGGCAACGACCTCGGCACCAATACGTGCCATGATTTTAACGCGCACATACATGGCCACAGCACCGATTACCAGACAGAATACAAAAAAGGCGGCGTATTGAACGGCCATATTGATGTCTTTTGCCGGAATGGCTTTATCAATTATGGTTCTAAGAATCATCGGCCTGATCAAATGCACGGCAGTAACGACGATCATGGTGATGAGAGCGACTGCCAGGCTTGCGAGATGCGGCCTGAAATATGGAAGGATTCGTTTTAAGACTGATTTGCTGTCGTTTTTTAGCATCTGGTTAGAAGTTCTTTTGCTCTTAGGCGGTTAAATTTAAATGGAGCGAAGTAAAAAAGCGGGCCGCCACCACTGGGCAACCCGCTTCTGAAAGCCAAAATCAGTTAATGAGAGTATGCACAAATGGAGGCAATTCGGTGAAAAAAAATATTATTCATGGTTCCGGCCTCCTGTTTGCAAATTAGACGGTGTTAACGCAGTCATGATTATATTACTGCAAAAGCAAACTGTCAATATGGTTCTGGTTTATCAGCAACTCACGACATCAAACTCTTCAACCCAGCCGTGAGCACCCTCGTCTATCCAGTGCAGGTCATTATTGCGCACAAGTTTAACTTTATCTGCAGCCATTAATTCGGGATATTTTTCTTCAACGGCCCGGTTGCGAGGCTCGCCTCGACTGCCTGGCACACATAACCAGTCAGTATAAACCTTTTGTGTCTGAAGCCGGTCGAGAACATTTACCAGCCAGGTGCCATAAGTCTGCCCGCCGTTCCAGTTACGTGACCAGATGTACGAAACTTTTATCAGACCGCTGAGCAAAACCCTGGCCATAAAAGCCTCGTTTTCGCAAAGACAGTAAATAAGGGTCACAATTTTTTGCGAACCCCAGAGGCGCAGCTTATATTCGAAGCATTGACCGCTGAAGTCAAAATTTGCGCAAATACGGTTTGGAGCCTCAATGACCGGAAGTTCTCTGAATTCAACGACTTTAAAGCTGCCGTGCATGCCACAATTTTCGGGAACCAGGTCTTTGCCGGCGGAGAATTCCTGATAAAAATTAATATCGGTATGGATAAACAGATCCGGGTCGTTTCCAGGGCTTGCAACCGGTGTCAGCTTGTCATAGACGGGTTGAACGTCTCCGATGCGTTCACCAAAAAGCTTTCTACCAGATCCAAAATAATCAAGATTGCTCAGATCAGGTCCTGATGAGGGGTAATAGCAGATACAGCTGTATTTTTTAATTTCATTTATCAGGTATTCTTCACCTGTCATAATTTACTTTTCCTTTTTATGGTGTCTCAATTATACCTGGCGTAAGATTGGCAACCCGCAACCCGGCTGATAAGCTGCGCCGAACCCTGAAACCAACATTCGTTTTGCAGAATTCAATGATTTCGGCCGACTGTATTATAGCATGAAGCCTGCTGCGACTCTCAACACTGGCGCAGATCATTGCCAAAACACAAACCTCTGGCGAGTCAGGCATTCAATCTTCAAAAACAGCGAATTTTGTCAATTGCTCTGATATCATAAGGGTGGATCATTCAAAAAATGACAGGCTTGGAGCAACAAAGAAGTGATAGCAAGAATCATCTCGGGTTCAGTGGCCATGGCCTATTTTTTTGCCGCCTGGTATGCAGGCGGGCCTGGTCTGGCAGTCAAGGTGGCAGGCTTTCTGCTTTTCTGTCTCGGATGCATCTGGTTCAGCGAAGAAGTTGGCAGCTACACCGGCAGCGGGCTCTTTGGCCGCTCTGCCATAACCAACTCTTCACCTGGCTGCATGGTCGCAGCTGGTGGCTGGATGCTGCTGATGCTGCCGGCCTTACAGTTTCTCATCGCAATTTTTGCCGACTAGCAGACCATTCGGACATTGGCAAAAACATTTTGGCCGAAATTGTGATAGACTTGGTGTCGACCGGGCCGCAGAATTACTGCACAAGCCCCCTGTTCTGAACCCCAACCGAGGAAAGCAGATGAAATTTAAAAGAGTCAACCTGTTCTACTATTCACCAACCCACACCACCCAGAAAATAGTCAACGAAATCGCTGTCGGTATCGGCATCGATCCGATGAAAATAATAGAAAACAACCTGACTTACCCTGAATATGCCGATTCTTTGATCGAAGTCGAACCCCACGACCTTGTGGTTATCGCAGGGCCGGTTTATGCGGGCAGAATCGCATCTGAAGCGATTAAAAGACTCGAAACCATTAAATTTGCCGGCAATGCCGCCGTTCTGGTAGCGGTTTATGGCAACCGCAATTACGACGATGCCCTGATAGATCTAAGGGAAGTAGCTCACCATGCCGGTTTACGCCCGATTGCCGCCGGGGCATTCATAGGCGAGCATTCATACTCGACAAAACAGTTTCCAACAGGCAGGGGCCGACCCGATGCAGAAGACAAGGAGGCGGCAAGAGACTTTGGCCACCAGATTTACAAAAAGGTTCAATCACTCAACACCAAAGAAGGGTTGCCTGAGCCAGCCATCCCCGGAACCTTCCCCCTGCCTGAACGCCGCGTTATTCCGCCTTCATTTGCCGAAACAGTCTTTGAAAACTGCATAGAATGCGGGCGCTGCCAGGAAGTATGCCCAACCGGAGCAGTATTTTTCAACAAGGGTTACCAGACCAAACCAGAACTCTGCACCATTTGCTGCGCCTGCCTCAAAGAATGCCCCCGCCACGCCCGGGTAATCAAGTCTGAGCACGTACAAAAATTCAGGGAAATGCTGGCAAGCAATTGCGCGGCGCGAAAGCAGCCCGAAACGTTTTTCTGATATCCAGGCAAGCCTGGCCGCCAGCTACCTTGGCGGCGGCTCGGCAAATTGCCCTTCATTGCTGCTGTCATATTTGTAATAGCGTGGCACCGACCATTCGTATTTTATTTCAAATGTCTGTGACGGATACCTTTCTGGCGTGAAATCAGTGAGGCTGACCGGCGACCAGGTATTTTCGCCATAGCCTGTGCCGGGGCCGCTTTCCTGCATGCTTCTTTCGGGGGCGGCTGATTTGAGATAAGCATCTTCATTAGGGCGATAAACAATCTGCCTGCCTCTGAAGGCTGTGACTCTGATTAAGCCAAGCTGATCGCTCACACCCAGGCGACCTGCATACGAATCACCAGCACTGGTAAAATAAAACCGCTGAACGTGGCTCATTCCTGAACGCCAGCCCGAAAAA
>JAQUZA010000193.1 GCA_028691595.1 Candidatus Rifleibacteriota bacterium | reverse complement strand
CCGATCTGCCGGAGCAAGCATGTCAGACCAGCAAGACCGCGACCAGCAGCAGCGAATGCTCGCCGATTCCCAGCCTGATGTCGAGCTAACCGTTGAAAATCGGCTTGTCACGTTGCGGCATCGTAATCTCAAGATGGTTAAAATCAGCTATTACCTCATGGACATCGAGCTGCTGTTCTCGCGAAAACCATTCGTCCAGGAAGTATCGGGGCAGTTTTCGATCATTACCCCAAATCATAGCGAAGAAATCCAGCTCGAAGCGCGCGAAGAAAGCTTTGAACTGGCTCTTCCAGAACAGTTCAGAGATAAAAATATGATGATCGAGGGTGCCGCAGCGGGCTTGAATAGAACCGCAGCTTACTACCCGCATTCGCTTGCGGTGAGCATGATTGAAAAATATGGCCAGCTGCAGGTTCGTCACCAGCAAACCGGAAAACCCCTGTCGCAAGCGTATGTAAAAGTGTATGCCCGCGAAAAAAATGGCCAGGTGACATTTTACAAAGATGGCTATACAGATTTGCGCGGAAAATTTGATTATGCCTCGCTCAGTACCAGCCAGCTCGACAATGTGGAAAAATTCTCGATTCTGATCTCGAGCGAAACCGCAGGTTCGCTGATCAAAGAAGCAGATATTCCTGACCGCTGATCTCTAAATTCTGACTTTAAGCCGGGTTCGTGCGAAAATATTCACACGGGCCCGGCTTTTTTATAAAAAAAGCTGTCAGATATGTCGATAGATGCTGAAAATTTGTTTGCATTCTTGAATTCGACAGGTTTATCTTAATATAGCCATAGTTGTGGTTACAAGATTAGTAAAGGAACGGTGATTATGATCCCGGGCATGTTGAAAGCCAGCGACCTTGACGAGCTTAGAGAAGTAATTGAGAGTGAAAAATCACTGCAGATGATTGAGAGAGATGTGTATTGGCCAAAATGGGACTCCCCATGGTGGTATATGCTCCTCCTCGAAGAAACTGCGAGACTTTCAGAGATTCCGGTGCCGGTTTTCAAAGAGCTGCTGACCTGCGCAGATCGCCAGTATCTTAAAATTTTCCCGGTCAGGGAAGAAGATGTCAGCGGGCCTGTGAACGGCCAGACAGAGGTCATGTGTTTCTGCTTCTATGGAAGCCTCATGAAGCTGGCATCAAAACTTGGATTCGATGTTTTCGCCCATGTGCCATGGGCTAAGGATTGGGTTCACCGTTACCAATTGCCTGATGGCGGCTATAATTGTGATGAGTCAGTTTATACCGGCAGTGGCAAAAGCTCGATTGTTTCAACGACTGTAATGCTTGAAGGTATGATCGAATATACCAGGTTCAGCCAGCAGCCCGAAATTTTTGCCGCCAATATGCAAAAGGCCGTAAGTTATCTGCTGAAACATCAGATTTGCATGTCAGCAAAAGGCCAGCCCGTTGAAGGCACAGACTGGGATAAACTGATTTTTCCCAGATTTTATGAATTTGATTTTTCCCGCGGTCTTGAAGCGGTTTTCGACTTTCTGCTGCTTACCGGCAAAAAGGTGCGCGGCATCGCCATCGAAAAAGCCCTGGCTCTACTCGACAAGAAGATGGCCGATAAGCTGTGCCATTCAGAAAAACAGTGGCTTAGCGAAGAAAAGACTGTTTCGTATTATATTGAAAAGCCGATTCTGTTTAAAGATATGGCTAACGTGCCACTGCTGATGAAAAAGCTGAACGGTAGCGCTGCCAATGAGTTTGTCCCTGCTCTGCTTGCCAGAGTAGCGAAAAAGCATGAAGAGGCTAAGGCCCGGGGCTTGATAGTCTGAAGACTGCAATTTAAAGCAAATAAAAAAGCTGTCCGAATGGACAGCTTTTTTATTTGCAAACCTTCTGGTTTTATTTATTAACCTGGAAAGTCTTGTCGCCTTTTTCGAAGAAATTGACGATCTGTCTGACAGCGGCGACGCCGGCATTGACGTTGGCTTCTTCAGTCTGAGCACCGCATTTTTTGGCGGTGCTATAATAGCGGTCAGCATATTCTTTTTCGAGTTCGGCAGCGCAGTCGGGCGCGACGTCAGATGAATAGCGGAAATCCTTGCGGCTGGCAAAAATCTTTTTGAGGCTTTCTTCGCAGATGACTTCTTTGCGGGCGGTGTTGATCAGCACAGCGCCTTTGGGCATGCGGTTCATCAGGTCGAAATTGATTAATTTTTTAGTGATTTCGGTGGCGGGGATATGCAGCGATACGATGTCACAGGCGCTGTAGAGGTTTTCGATCTTGTCGATAAATTTGACGCCTTCTTTTGCCATGGCTTCTTTGGTGACGGATCGGGAAAAAGCGTAGACTTCCATGTTGAAGCCGCAGGCGATTTTGGCGAGAGCACGGCTGACGGCGCCGAAAGCATGCAGGCCAAGTTTCTTGCCACTGAGTTCGTTGCCAGACTTGCCGTTGAACTTACAGCGTAAGGTATAGATCATCAGGCCAATGGCCAGCTCGGCAACGGCATTCGAATTCTGACCGGGGGTGTTCATGGCGATGATTTCGCGGGCAGTTGCGGCGGCCAGGTCGATATTGTCATAACCGGCACCGGCTCTGACGATTATCTGCAGCTTTTCGGCGGCGTCGATGATTTCTTTTGAGGCGAGGTCGCTGCGGATGATCAGAGCGTCGGCGTCTTTGACCGCGGCTTTGAACTGTGCGACTTCGGTATACTTTTCGAGCAGTTCCATTTTATATTCAGCTTTGTCCTTGATGACTTCTTTCATCAGGTTGACAGCTTCGGGGGCAAAAGGTTTATCGGTAGCCACGAGAATTTTCTTCGTCATTGTTCTTTCCTTTGCGTTTTTTGTTAATATCCCCGCTTGCGCGGGGATATGGTTAGTGCCTGTTAGAGAGAGGCTGCCGGGTCAGGAGTTTTCTTTATCGAACTTTCTGATGAAATCGGCGAGTTTCTGGCAGCCTTCAATGGGCATGGCGTTGTAGATAGAGGCTCGCATACCGCCGATGCTGCGGTGGCCCTTGAGGGTTACCAGGCCTTCTGCTGAAGCCTGCTTGAGGAACTTTTCGTTGAGTTCTTCTTTGTCGGTGAAGAACGGGATATTCATCAGCGAGCGGTCGGCTGCGTCTTTTACATGGGCTTTGAACAGCTTTGAGCTGTCGATAGCATCATAAACGATCGCGGCTTTTTTGTGGTTGAGGGCTTCAAAATGTTCAACGCCGCCGAGTTCGAGCATGTGATCGAACACCAGTTTGGCGATATAGATGCCGTAGGTTGGGGGGGTATTGAACATCGAACCATTGTCGGCATGGGTTTTATAGTCGAGCATGGTCGGCAGGTTCGGCACGAGACCGATCAGGTCTTCGCGAACGATGACGATGACAACGCCGGCCGGCCCGATATTTTTCTGAGCACCGGCATAGATGAGGCCGTAATCAGCGACGTTGCACTTTTCGCTCATGATGTTCGAAGACATGTCGGCGACGATCGGAATGCTGACTTTGGGCGGAACCATGTTCTTGGTGCCGAAAATGGTGTTGTTCGGGGTGATGTGCAGATAGTCAGCGTCTTTTCTGACTTTGGCTGCATCGTATTTTGGGAAATATCTGTGATTGTCAGCTTTTGAAGAGGCAACGATGTTGACATCGACGCCATACTTCTGGGCTTCTTTGATGGCTTTGCCTGACCATTCGCCAGAATCGACAAAATCAGCCTTTTTGGTTTTGGCCAGATTCATCGGGATCATGAGAAACTGCAAAGAGGCCCCGCCCTGCAGGAAAAGCACTTTGTAGTTGGCCGGAATATTCATCAGCTTGCGAAGACCGGCTTCGGCGTCGTCGATGATTTTCTGGTAGGTGGAAGAGCGGTGACTGAGTTCCATTACGCTCATGCCGCAACCTTTATAATCAAGCATTTCAGCTGCTGCCTGCTGCAGAACCTTTTCTGGAAGCACGGCCGGACCGGCGGAAAAATTGTAAACTCTGTGTGCCATAACTGTCTCCTTTAAATTATGCTCCTGGCAGGTGCAAAAATTCCTTTCCTGACAAAGCATTTTTACTTCCTATAGCACCGACTGTTCAGCAAGTCAACCCATGTCAACCATTGGGAGTTATTGAAAAGTTATAGTTTTTAGAAATTGAACCTTGTGCCTAAATGTCTTTAGAGAGTATTGAGAAAGTTCTCGTCCGGTGGTATTCTAGTTGCATACTCTTTATGAGAGGTCTCTGATGCGAAAATCCAGTGCCGCTTTTTTTATGCTTGCTGCCATTGCCTGCTTCAATGGCGCTTCTGATCGCCCTGTTCTCGTTTCCGGGCTGTATGCCCAGAGCGAATCTGCAGCCGCTGAGGCTGCCAAAGAAGATGCTCAGATTCTTTACGATGAAGCTGTTGATCTGAAAAAGCAGGGAAATATGGCCGCTGCGATCGAATCATACACAAAGGCCATGCGTCTTGATCGCTCAATTCTTGCCCTTGATGACTTCGGCCTTATCGAGGCTCTCAAAAAAGACTGCGAAGAGAAACTTCAAAAAAGTCCCGATGACGTAAAACTGCTTGAAACCCTGGGTTTTGTGTTTGCTGTTTGTTACTCTGATCACCAGTCTGCAATAGCCTGTTACGAAAAGGTTTTTAACCTGGTTACCGATGACACCGTTAAAGAGCGCACTTCCAGCTTGATTGCCAGACTCCGTGAAACTGAACAGGCCCAGGCGAGCTACCAACAGGAAATCAGTGCCCAGCTGCGTGATGAACGCCTGAAAACCTGGAGTGAAATGGAAAAGCTTGAAAAATTCGGTGATGAAAATGCTGCTCTCCAGGAAAAATCATCACAGCTTGCCGAAGCCTACAAGGTTAAAGACAGCCTCAAGAATAAGGTTCCTCAGCTCAGTGATGAGCTTAAAGAGCTCCAGGAAGAATACGACAAGGCCAACCGCCTCTGGTTCTCTCTTAAAGATGACCTTTATGAAAGGCGTCGCCGGCGTTTAAAAGACGATATTGCCGCTAAAGAAGCCGAACTTGCAGAGGCCCGCTCTGAACTCGATGAAGTTGAAACCACTACCACTGCCCTTGAAAGAGAGCTAAGTGCGGTTGACAAAGAAAAAGAAGCCAGCCCGATTCGCAGTTACGAAGAAAGCACTGATCCACAGGGGGCAGGCAGCGAAAACCCCGGCAGTGAATCTGAACCCGTTTCACAACCGCCCAGCAATGACTATGGCTCTCCCGAAGACGACTCAGCCAGCGGCGAAGAACAACCTCTGCCCGCTGATAATCCAGATTTTCCCGTTGAAGATGGCCCAAAAGAAG
The DNA here is from genome assembly GCA_028691595.1 of Candidatus Rifleibacteriota bacterium. GTDB lineage: Bacteria > Muiribacteriota > Ozemobacteria > Ozemobacterales > Ozemobacteraceae > Rifleibacterium. The sequence continues at coordinate 1,134 of JAQUZA010000193.1, read as the reverse complement.
GGCCAGTTGAAGGGCCTGATGCCGAACAAAAACTCGATGAACTGATCGAAAATCTGTAACTCAGAAAATCCTCAGTTAATTTTTTGAGAATAAAAAAAAGCCGCCAGATAAATCTGGCGGCTTTTTTTTTAAATTACAGGCTCAGAGCTTCAACCGGGCATGAAGAAACGCATGCGCCACATTCGATGCAACCGTCACCCTTATAGGTAACTTTGCCGTCTTTCATTTCAAGAACTTCTACCGGGCAGGTTCCAACGCAGGCACCACAACCAACACACTTTTCACTGTCAACTTTGATAGCCATTACGATCTCCTTGATTCAGCAATTCGTGCTGATTAATTGCCGTCATGATAATAAAAAATGCCACGATTGTAAAGTTTTTGTATTTTTGATATTTCTTCACAACTTCTTGTCGCTGTAATTGGCTAAAGTTTAAGGTTGTGATAGAATCGCCGCATAACTGGCCACAAAATTTTCCGGAGGTAGCCAATAATGACTGAAACCGTTTCTAATCCATTTGCAGCAGTTAAGACACAGCTCAAGGAACTGGCAAAAAAGCCATTCAAGGCAACATACAGGGTTCCTGCGCTCTGGGTTGAAGCCGGCAAGCAGCCGCAGGATGGCAACCCACCATTGACGGTGCACCCCGGTGAATTCTATCTGAATCATATAGAGGCTATCGAAAAACACAGTATCAAAGACATAGACCCTTTGCGCTCACTCAATCAGCAGTTGCCCGGTGGAGAAGGCGGTAACTGGGTTAACCGCGAAGCAATTTATAATATTTTTGTTCGACTGACAGCTGCTTACGACCATAATGGCGACGGAACCCTTGGCGGCAGCAAAGTTGACCTGACTGTCAATGCCGACGGCATAAGAGAATCGGGAACTTTTTTAAAAGCCATTGCCATGTTGGGCTATATTAAAGCCCTGGGTTGCACCACAATTCATCTTTTGCCCGTAACCGCAATTGGTCACGACGGCAACAAGGGTGAGCTTGGCTCTCCTTACGCCATTCGTAATCCTTACAAGCTCGAGGAAACCCAGGCTGATCCTCTACTCAGTCTGGGTGTTGAAGATCAGTTTCGCGCTTTTATTCAGGCCTGCCATCTTCTCGGTATCAGAGTGATTTG
>JAQUZA010000192.1 GCA_028691595.1 Candidatus Rifleibacteriota bacterium | reverse complement strand
GTCAGGGATACCGGCTGCGCGAAAGCGTCTGTCGATAACTTTTTTGCCGATTACTTCAGTATGCCTTTGCCCAGATCGAGGTCTTCTTCAAGAAAACTCGAGATTTCCTGGAGGTTGATTAGGCGAAGGTCACGCGGGTCATTAACAAGCGCGCAGGGTTCAGCCCAAAGGCCTGAAGTGCATGAACAAAGAGCCAGGACGATCAGGGTGCGAAATTTCACAAATGGTACTCCTCAAAAAGATTTGCGAGCGTGCACGCTAATTAAGGTACACTATGTCGCGGTTTGACTTCAACCTTGAATTTAGGTTTTGCCCATATTATACTCAATTGTTGATTTTAACTGGAGACGAAACCTAATGAAAATTTTGCTGGTGCTGCCGCATGGGCCTATTCATCGGGCCGTTTCCGGGTCATATAAACGCTCCCTGCGGTATGCGCCGCTTACCCTGGCCACTCTTGCCGCTCTTGTCCCGCGTGAACTTGCTGCAGAGGTCAGGGTTATCGATGAGGGTGCCGACATCTGGGACCCCCGTTCACACCTCGATGTCGACATAGTCGGTATCAGCTCCATGACTGGAACTGCCCGGCGTGGTTATGCTCTGGCAGACTTTTTCAGGCAGCATCGTATTCCGGTAATCATTGGCGGAATTCATGCGACTCTTGTTCCTGACGAAGCAAAGCAGCACGCCGACTGTGTTATAACGGGCCTGGCCGAAGATACCTGGCCCCGGGCTTTGCTCGATCTTCGTGACGGCTGCTTGCAGCCCTTTTATCACATGCGGCCCGATTTTGACTGGGGCAGCGGGAATCGGCCAATCCCTGATCGATCAATTTTTGACCGCAAAAAATATGTTACTGTGAACTCGATCGAAGCAACCAGAGGGTGTGCTCACCACTGCTCTTTTTGTGCCGTGGCCACCGCCTGGAACAATCGCTACTTTACCAGGCCGGTTGAAGACATTATCGATGAGATCAGAACCCTTTCGGGTAACGAGCTTTGCTTTCTCGACCCAAGTTTGACCTGTAACCGCGAATTTTCGCTGCAGTTTTTCAAAGCATTGCAGCCCCTTAAAAAATGGTGGGTTGGTTGTGCCACCATAGATGTGGCCCATGACCCGAAATTTCTGGCTGCTATGGCGGCCAGTGGTTGTCGAGGCCTGTTGATCGGTTTTGAATCGGTTGCCCAGGAATCTCTCGATGCAGTTAAAAAGCCTTTCAACAAGGTGTCGCAATACAAAGAAGCAGTTAAAAAGCTGCATGATCACGGAATTGGTGTTCAGGCCTGTTTTGTCTTTGGTCTCGACACTGACGATCGCGATGTCTTTAAGCGCACAGTTCAGTTTGTTTATGATTGTGAGATAGACCTGCCACAGTTCTCTGTTCTGACACCTTTCCCCGGAACAGCTGTTTTTGCTGAGCTCGAAAGTCAGGGCCGTATAATCGAGCGTAACTGGTCGCTTTATGACGCTGAACATGTGGTTTTCAGGCCCAGAAACATGTCAGCCGAGTTTCTTCAAAATGGTCTGATATACGCATGGCAGCATGCCTATTCGCTACGTTCAATTTTTAAAAGGCTGGCCGGGTCTCGTTGTCTGCCGGCAGTGGCCATACCTGCCAATCTTGGTTACAACTTTTATGCCCGCAATCTTTCGCGTTTTACGCCAGATCTGATGGCAAATGAAGAAGTAATTTTTCCTGCTTGAATAGACTTGGTTAAAAACTCTGTGGTAAACTTCGAAAAGATAGATAACAATTTGGAGGCCCGCGAGCTATGAGGGAAATAGAAAGAGCAACCATAGCGGTAGTTGATGACACGCCAGAGAGCCTAAAGCTTATTCAGTGCATGCTTGAAACGGTTGGTTACAACGTTCTGGCTTATTCCAGCAGTAGACAAGCCCTTGTTGAAACGCTGAATGCGCCACCAGATTTGTTTATTCTCGACATAACGATGCCCGAAATGGATGGCTTTGAATTGTGTGAGCAGCTCAAAGCCCATCAGGATCTAAAAGCGGTGCCGGTTATTTTTATCAGTGGTTTAAGTGAATTTGAAGAGAAGGTGCGGGCCTTTTCGAGCGGTGGTGTCGATTATGTCACCAAGCCCTTCAATATCGATGAAGTTCTTGCCAGAGTAAAAACTCATTTGAAATTGCAGACAATGCAGCGCGAGCTGCAGAGGCACAGTCTTCATCTTGAAGATCTGGTTCAGGAGAAAATTCAGGAAATTTCTGATGCGCAGCTGGCAACTATTACGGCGCTGGCAAACCTTGCCGAATCACGAGATGACGCAACGGGTGGACATATCGAACGCACCCAGGATTTTTGCCGGGCTCTGGCTGAGCAACTAAGAAAAAGGTCAGCTTATGCTTTGCAGATTGATGATGTGTTTGTGAACAATCTTTATTTTGCCGCTCCTCTGCACGACATCGGTAAAGTTGGTATCAGAGACTCGATCTTGCTTAAACCTGGCAAACTTTCGCCAGATGAATTTGAAATAATGAAAACGCATGTAATGATCGGGGTTAAGACCCTTGAGAGCATCAGGGGCAGATACCCCGATAACGAATTTCTCAACATGGGTATCAACATTACCAGATATCATCACGAAAAATGGGACGGCAAGGGCTACCCCGAGGGGCTTGCCCAGACGAAAATTCCTTTGTGTGCCAGAATAATGGCTCTGGCAGATGTTTATGATGCCCTGAGGTCGCGGCGGCCGTATAAACCGCCGTTTTCGCATGATGTTTCATGCAATATCATTTTCGAAAGTTCGGGCTCGCATTTTGACCCCGAAGTCGTGGCTGCTTTTAAAGAAATACATTACGATCTATCGTGTATCCGTGATCGTTTGCATCAAGATCTCGAGACTCAGTCATCCACGAATTATGCGGGTCAGAATGAATAAATGAGCAAAACCGTGGCTGATAAAAGCGCTCATCTGGCACTTCGGCGGAGCGAAGAAAAATTCCGTCGGCTGGTGGAGGGGCTCAGCCACACTCATTGTGTGTTTTCTCACTCGCCTGATGGCATCTTTTTATACGTTAGCCCGGGTTTTAAAGCTGTTTTTGGCTATGACCCGGACGAATTTACCGGTCGAAACTGGCGTGAACTGAATTTTGCCCCTGAATCGATAGAGCAGGGAAGCCTGGCTGACCATAGGGTTCTTCAGGAAGGTGTTTTTCAGACGGTCGAGCTTTTATACAACCACCCTGATGGTAGCAGGCGTTTTATTGAGATCGTCTATGGGCCGGTTTATGAAGATGGGCAGCTCGTGGCCATGGAAGGCATCTGTGTAGATGTCAGCGAGCGACGGAGAGTTCTTGAAGAATTGCAGAGGGGCGAAGAACTTTATCGTTCGATCGTGGCTGTTCTGAATGGTGGTGTATGGGAATACCATCGTGACACCGGCTATCTCTGGTGCAGCAAAGAGTATTTTGCCATGCTTGGTTTTGCTGCTGATGAATGCAAAAACACAGATAAGCTTGATATTCAAAAGGACTGGATAGAAATTCTTCACCCCGATGATCGCGAGGCCGCTTCGAGACTTTTTTTTGACTATATTAATTCTGATACCGAAGCGCTTTATGAAAATCGCTTTCGTTTAAGATGCAGAGACGGTTCTTACATCAACATCTGGTCGCGCGGCAAAAACCTTGGAAACAGCAACAGGCTTCAAAATCGTGTTACAGTAGGCATTCACATCGATGTCTCAGAACAAAGCAGAGCAGAAGAAGCCTTAAGAACAAGCGAGAAGAACTATCGCGAGATTTTTAATGCTACTTCTGAAGCGATTTTTATTCATGATGCCATCAGCGGGCAGATCCTCGATGTAAATGAAACCACCGTAAAAATGTATGGTTTCGAGAATAAACAGCAGCTGATCGGTTGCCCGCTCAGCTACCTCAGCGTGAATGATTCACAATTCTCTGAAGAAAATGCGATTTCCCGTGTTCGTGCCATGGAGCATCGCGGCCCTGACCAGTTCGAGTGGATGGCCAGGCGACGTAACGGCGAGGTTTTTCCCGTTGAGGTTGCGCTGAGTCGGTCGACTATCGGTGGTTACGCCAGGGTAATTGCAGTCGTCAGAGACATCTCAGAAAAGAAAAAGTTGCTTGAAAGTGCTCAGCGTGCTGATAAGTTAGAATCTCTCGGCATTCTTGCCGGCGGCATCGCTCACGATTTTAATAACCTGCTGGGCGGAATTTATGGTTATCTCGAGCTGGCCAAAAAGTCTTCTGAGAATGCTGAGGTCAGAAGTAGCCTGGATTCATGCATTGGTACCATTGGCAGGGCTCGAAGTCTGACCAAACAGCTTCTGACTTTTGCAAAAGGCGGCAAACCTGATTGCAAGGTTCAAGAGCTGTTTCCATTTCTTGAAGAAACGGTCAGGTTTGCTTTGAGTGGTTCGCATGTGTCTGCCAGATTTTTCAAGGCTGATAATCTTCCCCCCGGCAACTTCGACCGGGCTCAACTTGAGCAGGTTATCGACAATATTGTCATAAATGCTGTTCAAAGCATGTCTGAGGGTGGAATAATAGAAGTTTCGGTCTGCCAGAAGTTTTTTGAAACCATGGAGCATCATGATCTTTCTCGTGGCGATTATCTCAAGGTATCGTTTAAAGACCAGGGGAGCGGAATTGCAAGAGAGTTGATGGCTCATATTTTTGACCCGTTTTTTTCAACCAAGTCGGGTGGGCATGGCATGGGTCTGGCAACCTGCTATTCGATCGTAAAAAATCATCATGGTTGCATCGAAGTTGAATCAGAGCCGGGCAAGGGCAGTATTTTTCATGTTTTCATTCCGGCCGTGGCCCGGGTTTTTGTGGCCTCAAAGCCCGAGAAGAGGCAGACTCACCATGGGCAGGGTCTGGTTCTGATAATGGATGACGAAGAATCTATCAGAAACACCGTGGGCAGCATTTTAGAGTCATTTGGCTATTCGGTTGTTTCTGCTTCTTCAGGTAATGAGGTCATCGATCTTTTTCAAAATGGTTTTCTAACAATGAAAGGTGTTTCGGCAATGCTTTTCGATCTCACGATCCCTGGCGGAATGGGTGGCCGCGAAACATTAGAGGCCATCAGAAAGCTTGGTTGCGAGGCTCCGGCATTTGTGATGAGTGGTTATGCCGACAATGTGCTCATGCTTCATCCCCAGGAAGCCGGTTTTATGGCCAGTATTCGCAAACCTTTTACCATCAGCGATCTGGCGGCAGTTCTCAACAGATTTTTAAAAAATTGAGCTCGCAGTTGCAGCCTGTCTGGTGATAATGCAACCCGCCTCCCGGTAAAGGCCTGAGCAAGCAATTTCTGGAGATTCAAGTGAAATGGGTATCAGAATGAATGGTTCATTAAGGTTTGGTCTTTGTTGTCTTTTCATAGAGCAGCCAATCAAGTTCAGAACAACTACTGCCACCAGTCTGCTGAAGAAATCTCATGAAGAGCGATTGCAAAAGTTGTCTGAGCTGTGTCTTGAAAACGCCCGGGCCTTGCTCGAAGCTTACAAATACTGTCATGCTGCCGGCATCGGCTGTTTTCGCATCAACAGCCAGATTCTGCCTCTTAAAACTCACCCGCAGGCGGGTTATCAGGTTGAAGATTTGCCGGCCGCCGGCGAAATTATTGCAACTTTTAAAGAGTGTGGCAGTTTTCTTAAAAAACACGGGCTGAGAGCTTCATTGCATCCAGATCAGTTTGTGGTGCTCAATTCGCCCCGCTCTGAGGTTGTTGCCAGTTCAATTGCTGAAATTGAATACCAGGCAGAAGTGGCTGCCTGGGCTGGGGCAGATGTAATCAACATTCACGCCGGTGGTGGTTATGGCGACAAAACGGCGGCGACAGAACGCTTTGCCGAAGGTTTTTTTCGGCTGTCTGACCGGTCGCGCCAGCTGCTTACCCTTGAAAATGATGATAAAACATACACTCCGCAGGAGCTTTTGCCGCTGTGTCGTAACCTCAAGATCCCTCTGGTGTATGATGTGCACCATCACCGGGTGCTGCCTGACGGCCTGAGCGTTGCAGAGGCAACTGATGCGGCACTGTCAACCTGGAATCGTGAGCCGCTTTTTCATCTTTCAAGCCCGCTGAACGGCTGGGCAAAAGCGAATACTTATCAGCATCACGATTACATAGATCCAGCCGATTTTCCAAAAGAATGGAACAATCTGGCCATTACTGTAGAAGTTGAGGCAAAGGCAAAAGAACTGGCGGTAAAAAAGCTGATGCGAGATCTTGCTCTCAACAGTAAATGAGGCATTAAACTGCCTGCCTGACAGGCATTAAAGCTTTGGGCAGAAGTTCTGATGGCATCGTCGCAGGCAAAACAGCTGTCAATATGGCCGCATGATGCCAAAGAGAATCCAGGCCAGGGCAAGATTATAGATGACAAACAGAGCGAGGATAAACAT
>JAQUZA010000191.1 GCA_028691595.1 Candidatus Rifleibacteriota bacterium | reverse complement strand
TGGGTCTTTTTCGGTGTCTGGAACAATTACCGGTTTATTATTCTGAGCGCACCAACCGGCAAGACCGGTACCCATGGGAAGACGGATTTCCTGGAGTTTGGCACCGACATTCGGGTCACCTGAAACAATATGAAAATATAATTCGTTTGTCTGATCATCGACAAGATAGACCGTTGAAGTTTCGCAGCGCATAACCTTGGTTGCGGTGCTCATAATCTTGGTCAACAGCTCTCGAAGATCAAGAGTGGAACTGACAACGCGGCCAACCTCAAGCAATGCGCCCATTTCTTCCATGCGCAGACGCACCAGCTCGACTTCAAGAAAAGTACCAATCGAGGTTGTTGCCAGTTCGCGGAAGGCATCAAGAGAAACCGCGTTTCCACCTGTCATTTCCTGGAGCAACAAGATACCAAACGGGTCTTCGTCTGGCCCCAGAGCTATCAACAGATGAGTTTCGCCGTTTTCATCGGCAATTGAGCCTGATGTGGGCGGTCTCTTTTCAAGTTTGGAACGGGTGAATTCTTCGCAGTGAAAGTTTAACGATTTTTCTGAGAACCCGTCATTAAAGCGTATTCTTGATAACTGGGCCGAAGCGTCATAAAAAATTACTCCGAAACCCTTTTTGCCAAAGAGATCGAAAGAAGTCTGGCTGAGAACCTGAAGAATTACATCGGTATTCTTTCCGCTGGAAAGAATCTGCTTTTGCGCTTCGTAAAGAAGCTGCTGATGCAATACTTTTAAACTTTCCGCCACTCCCGGTGGTCTCCTTGTTTTTCAAAAAATCACGTAGTAGAACCGCGCACTTCAGAGGCTACAATTTAACTGTCTTCTGCATATGCTTTTGTGGTCTTTTGTTTTCATCGAGCCAGACAATTGTATAATCGCAGCGTAACAGCCCCCAACCGGCAACCGGCGAAACCGGAACCCGCTCAACACTTCTTTGCCACCAGCTATCGGGGGTCAGACCTCCGATAGATTTATCGGAAACAACAACGCCAACATCAGGCTGAAAGAAGCACTCAACATTTTCAGGCTCGTTCAGGGCAGCCATGAACCCGCAACCACTGCCAAACAGCAGCAATGTAAGCCCACGCGCCGCAAATTTCCAGAGCAGGGCCTCACGATATTCGTAGTCCGTACCATCCACATTTAACACTACGGGGAACGAATCGGTTTTGTTTCCGAAAAATTCTTTGAGTGCCAGATGCGGTAAAGCCACGGGGATTTTGCCTGTTCCATCGGCCACACTGAGCATCCAGAAGGGGCCATGCTGGCTGTTAAACAAAACAGCACCACGCCCGGGCGCAGCGTCAGGCAGATTTAAAGGTCTGACAAGAGGCAACGTCGACCCCGAGAGGGCAGATCGACCAGCATTGCGGCCAATAGACTGCTCACCCAGAAAAACCACATCGATTCCACTGTCAAAGAGCATTTCGATCTGAGCATCGAGCCTTGAGGCACTTGCAAACAGACCGTTTGCATTACATGCAATAATACAACCTGTGCCTGCATCCGACCTTACTGATGCCGTCAACCTTCGAAGCTGAGCCTGCTCGACTTCGTGCTGAATAACTCCGGTAAAGGCAATCGCTAGCATAGGCAACTAATTGTATCACATACCAATATTGACCACAACAAAAACACTGAATTTAAAATAGACCGCACTATTTTTCTAGTAATGCGAAATCCAGCTCAATCCCACGGATTTTTCGGCAATATTGTTCTGCGTATGAAGGTCATTGCGTTCGTTATTTTCCTGATAAGCCAGCTCAAGAGAATTTGATCTCGAAAATGATTTTTCAATCCCGATGCGCCAGGCATTTCGACTGTGAGTTGAATAAAGATAATCTTCAAATTCAAGGTAGTCACGATCAACAAATTCTGATTTCATTCTAAAGCGCAAGGTCTCAGTGATCAGATAGTCATAACCGAGTACAGCACGCCATTCATCTTCATCGGGGTAGTAAAGGCGCTTTTCGTCGTAGCGGCGGCGCAAAGCACTCAAAACCAGCGAAGCTCGTGAACGGCCGTAAGTAAAAAAGCCCTCGTAGGTCAGGGCATTCAGCCTGAAGTTTTCACTCCCGGCCTGAGAAAATTTCTGCAATTCATCTGTTACTGTAAGAGTTTGAGCCATATTGGCACTGTAATAGTAGTCAAGAGTCAGAGCCAGATAATTAGTCTGACTGTCATGGTGAAAAAAAGCTGCCGATTCACGATCAAAATCGATTTTCCGGTAGGTATCACGCAATCTCAGTGTCAGATCTTCAGCTGCATCATAAGCGGTTTCAAAACCGGTCGACACCTCGCTGTATTTATTATCGAGGTTATTGAACTCGCGACTGACCAGATCGCCGAATGCCCGCAAAAAAAGTTCACCACGTCGGCGTTCTCTCATGTAGCGGGCTCGAGGGTCTTCATCCCGGGGATTGACAGCATAACTGGTATAGTAATCAATTGCTTTGCGCGCCGACATTGCCCCCGGGAAATTGGCAAAATATTCCCTGTCACCGCGCGTTGAAGCAGCAACGGGCACATAGAAATGGTGCCCGGGCAGACGCGAAGCAACTTCAAACCCGGCACGCCCTTCCCTGAAACTTGAATTTGAATCGTTTTCATACTCGCGTTCTTCAAAAGCGCCATAAAGACTGAACCCGGTGCGCATGTTGAATTCGTGCGTCATCTGAGCACGACCACGATGAGACTTGTAATTCAGACTCTCTATATCGGGCAATTCAAGAACGTTATTGAAATAATCAAACTGAACGTAATCATGATCTCCGGCGGCAATGCCCCAGGTAATGTTCAGAAGATGGTCGAGCTCAGGGTATTTAAAAGAAGCGTAATCACGACCCGATAATTCAGAATCATTGTAATGACGAAAATACAGGGTTTCTTTTATATCGAGATAATGGGTTTCGTTGAGGTCGCTTTTCAGGGCAAAGGAAAGCTCACTGTCGCTTCCCATAAAATTTTTATCATACTGTCTGGAAGTGAATGTCGGGGTTGTCGAAGCCGGCGAATAAACGTAGTCATTCCAGTCACGCCTGGTACTCTCAACAAACGACCTTGAGTCATAGTCAAATTCAAATTTGAAGGCATCACTGGCCGGCAGCGCCGAAGCACAAAACAGCAGCAAAACCGTCATTAACGGTTTCAGCCTGTTTAGAGCCCTGCATACTTTCATTTGTTTTTCCGGTTCGGCCAGATTTGGGATAGAGTGACCCGCATCTTTAATCGGCAGAAAAAGATTAATTCTGAATGCTATTTTATCTTCACCTTCGTTTCAGACACTAAGCCTGGTATTGCCAAAGACACTTTCAAGGGCGGTTGAAAATCAGTATAAAAAATTGTAATATGCTAAAAGCATGATTAACACTGAAAATCACCCACTACTGTTATTGCCGCCCGGCCGTAATCTCATTGTCAAAAAAGAGAACGGCAGGGTGGTTATTCATGAAATTCCTGAATGGCTGGCCAATTACCTTGGTGCCAGTGCCGACGAACTGGTTGGGCAACCGGTCGAAAAAAACCTTGAGCCCGCAATGCCGGGCATAGGTGAATTGATTCTCCGTACCCGTGAGACGAATGCAGTGAGTGGCTTCAGAGTCGCACTCAAAGACGTTAACGGCAACGCCCATCAGCTTCTTCTCGATGCAGTCAGCAGAACAGGGCATGATAGCGAAGAGTTGACCAGTATTCTGCTGCAGGAAGTCACCTCAACACCTCCGGCGCTTGTGGAAGATGCCACCTTCTGTGGGCTGGTCGGAGCTTCAGATCCAATGCAGCAGGTGTTTAACAAAATCAGAATGTATGCCCTTTCTGATGCGGCAGTATTGGTAACCGGCGAAACCGGTGCCGGCAAAGAGGGGGTGGCTGCAGCGGTACATCAGCTGAGCCGAAGAAGTAACGGGCCGTTCGTTACCATGAACTGCTCGGCAATAACTGATACTCTTTTTGAAAGCGAGCTTTTTGGTCACGAAAAGGGCTCTTTTACCGGTGCAATCAAGTCACACCGCGGCAGATTTGAGCGTGCCAATGGTGGCACCCTTTTTCTCGATGAAGTTGGCGATCTTCCGGCGGTTTCTCAGGCAAAGCTGTTAAGAGTTCTCGAAACATCGCAAATTGAGAGGGTCGGCTCTGAAACCCCGGTAAGGGTTGATGTAAGAATAATTGCCGCCACTAATAAAAACCTCGAAAAAGCCAGTATTGAAAATTCATTCAGGCCTGACCTTTTTTACCGCATCAATGCTTTGCAGATAAGAATTCCGCCATTAAGGCAGCGTGCAGCCGATATTGAACTGCTGATTCAATATTTTATCAAACATTTTAACCGGAAATATGGCCGCCAGGTAGTCTGCCTGACACGCGAAGCCCTGCAGCTTCTTCAACAATATCAGTGGCCGGGCAATGTCCGTGAATTGCGCAATCTTATGGAGAGACTGTTTGCCGAGAATCAAACCGAAGTTATCGGTTTGAGAGCTCTCAAAGAGTGGTATGAAGAACGCATGATCGCCGCAAGATACACAAGTGGCAGCAGTTACACAGAGGTTGCCATTCCTCCCGACCGCCGGGCAATTGCCCTTGGGATGCCCGAACCCGTATATAATAACCCTGGCAGGCCCGAAAAGATTGGTGCTCTGAACAATTCTGAAAAACGAATCAGTGAAGATGAGCTTCGCAAAGCCTATGGCATGGCTGGCGGAAACATTACCCGGGCCTCAGAAATACTCGGCATTCACAAAGCAACTTTTTACCGAACACTAAAGACATTAAATCTGCAACGTGAAGACCTCGAAAGCTCTTAGACCGGCAAAAAAACTACTTTGTTTATTCGGCATTGTTTTCAGCGCGTTCAACCCGGTTTCGACCGTTTTTCTTGCAGACATAGAGAGCATCGTCAGCCATTTTAATCATTTCAGTAGCATTTTCGGGCTGATTAACAGGCATAGAACACACCCCGACGCTTATTGTAACCTTCAGAGCCCCGGTTGAATGTGCGAATTCTGCAGCTTCAACGCTTTGGCGCAATCGTTCAGCAAAAAGCATGGCACCATCTGGCTCTGTTTCGGGCAGAATCACGGCAAATTCTTCCCCGCCGTAACGGGCAGCAATGTCGGTATCGCGAACCGAATCACGAACTATCTTTGCAACCTCGCGCAGCACCATATCGCCCGTCTGGTGCCCGTAGGTGTCGTTGAACTTTTTAAAATGATCGATATCAGTCATCAGGTAGCTCAGTGGTTTACTGTAACGCTTTGCACGTCTGAACTCTTCTTCAATTTTTGCCTGAAAATGCCTGCGAACCACAAGGCCGGTCAAGCCGTCGATGGTGGCGAGATTATAGAGGCGGGCTTTTTCGATAACAACCGCAGCCTGATTAGCCATCGTCAATGCGGTCTGCAGGTCTTCTTCGTTAAAGCGCCCTTCGCGACGATTAACAATGTTCATTACCCCGATTGGTGAATCTTTAATCATGAGAGGTACACAAATCAGAGTTCTGATGTTGTCGCGTTCTGTATCACGAAAAGCAAAGCTTTTATCTTTTCTGACATTTTGAATAAGGCGGGGCTTGCCAGAATTAAACACTTCACCCGCGATACCCAAACCGCTTTTGAACTGCTGTTTAAGATCGTTATCAATCCTGGCATCACCTGCAATGCCAAATATAACCGATTTTTCAACCAGCTCTTCATACTTGTCATCGAGAAGAAAAAGTGACCCACGCTGGGCATTTAAAACCTGAACTCCGCGACTCAGAATCGCATCGAGTGTCTTGCCAAGGTCGCCCATAAAAATTACGGCCTTGCTGACTTCGTTAATTATCGCAAGTTCTCTGACCTTGCGGGCAAGATCGTAGTTCTTCTCGCGCAGGGTTTCAAACTGCTGAATCAGCCTGGTAACAGCCCACTGAACTGGCAACATCACCAGAATCGGCGTGATCTCGATAATAATATCAAACTTGAAGAGAATAATGCCCGCCGCCGCCCAGACAATTGCAGTACCAAGGGTTAAGAGATTGGCCGAAAAGCCAGGTGTTTTCCAGAGCAGATATGCGGCTCCAAGGGCAAAAACAAAAATCAGCAACAGAGTTGTCTCGACGGTTGATCGATGCAAAAACCGGCGATTCAGAATGTTATGCAACAGGTTGGCATGAATCTCTACGCCAGACAAAGCGCCATAGGGGCAGAATTTGAGGTCTTCAGAGGTACCCATAGCCCTGGTGCCGATTAAAACAAGACGATTTCGGAAAAACCCCGGTCTAAACTTGCGGTTGATGGTATCAGCATAGCTTATTTCGTCAAAATGGCGATAGCCACCGGCGTAATTGACAAGATAAGATTTGACCCGGTGACCGGCTTCAGGCTCGTGACAATCAAAAAAGGGCAACAGCCGGTCACCAAGACGCATACCA
>JAQUZA010000190.1 GCA_028691595.1 Candidatus Rifleibacteriota bacterium | reverse complement strand
TCTTCCGATCTTGAATCAGAGAGATGAAGGTTCCTGTGACTCTGCGATTGCTCATTCGATCTCTGATTTTTATTGAACCTGGCGAAAAAATGGTTTCACGGCGAAAAGTCTGCCCGTATTGGTCGACGAACTCAACGGCCAGTAGCCCGTTTTCTGAGTCGTAGCTGCTATGGGTGACCTTGGCGCGTTGGCCGATACGAAAGTTGCCCCAGATATCAGATTGCTGTGCATGTTCAATCATAGGAACATTGTGAGCTTCAGTTTTTCGGCACTCCTGGCGCACCTGTTCATTCTGATAAGAACCGATACCTGTGTCGATTATGCAGCGTTGACCTGCCAGAGACAGCTCATAAGAGAGAATGTCACAGTGGCTGTGCCCGGGTTGAAATGCTGGAGAAGGGCTGCCGCAGCTCATTGCAAAGTAGCATTCGGGGGTGTGGCGAACAAAAAAGCCTGAATTTTCGAGCAGGTAACTCATTGACTGCCAGTCACGCATGATACCTTTTGCCAGTGCTGAATCATTGAACTGGGCGATAAAGCCATCTGGATGAGTCATGACTGCCAGCCAGTCGCGCATCAGCGGCACCCGATCGCCGCACAGCATTGCCAGACGGGCTATCTTCCGGCTGAGGTTTTGACTTATGCCGTCAAGCTCAAGGAGTTTGCGGTTGGCGGCCCGGGCTGTTTCAACTGCGTGCAGCATCTCGACATGATACATGGGACTTCGCTCAAAGTGCCCACCATCAGACAGAAACTGCAGACGGATCTGGTTGACGAGTTCGTCGATACAAAATTCAAGCCTGGCATCAATTTCTGGTGTCAGTGCTTCTTCGAACTCAGCCAGAAAAGACGTCGCGACAAAAAGAGCCTTGAGGTTTTCGAGCAGATGATTTGCCTGATTGTGATATTCAAGATCACACCAGAGGCGGTCACATTGACAGGCGATCGAGCTTCTTATGCATTCAAGAGCCTCTTCATCAAGTGAGGGGTGCTCTCGACACCAGCGCACCCACTCGGTGATACGGCGTGAAAGCGGGTAGGGCTCCCAGGTTTCAGAGCGTTCTGATGAATTTCTGGCTATCCAGTCGAGGATCAGAAAGAGATTCTGATTTGAGTGTGTCTCTGTTTGCCCGTCATGCAGCCAGGCAAAATAGTTGAGATGATAAACCCATAGTTTCTCAGGCGGCTCATCGAAATTGACTGATTCCCATTGCATGCTGGCGGGTAAAAACTTTTGTGTTTTGTTTAAGAAACAGAGCTCAAGGCTTTCTTCAGGCTGCAGGAGCAGTTTGCTTTTAAGTTCTGAGGCAAGCTGACAGACGCGACCGGGAGAGCCCGCCGATGAAAACATGCGTTTGAGCATAAACAAAGGCCGACCATAAATCTGCACGGGCAGCAGATGTCGGACTGTGTGAAAAAGCCTGCTGAGAGTCATTTGCAAAAAAATCCTGAGGATGATCTGCTATCAGTCTATTGTAAGACCGGCGGCCTGTAAAGTGTTTAACGAAACTTCGTAAAGTTCTTCAAAACTTACCGGAGTTTCAAGGCCATGCTCGATGGCTCTTACAAACGCCGTGGCACATGGTTCCTGCCCTTTGTCCTGTGCCCATAGAGCCTGATTCTTGCCACCCGGCCAGCCAAAGAAGTTCAGATTCTTGAAGTTGTCGATCTGCAAAATTCGGCCACCTGAGAAGATTTCGATGCGCTCCTTGGCAAAATCCTTGCTGCCATTGGCAAAGTAGTGAACGGTGCCAATTGAACCGTCTTTGCAGGTAAGGCTTATGGTCACAGTGTCAGGTGCTTTGCCCTGCGACAAAGGGTTGTTCATGCTGACCGTCTGAATCGATTCAATTTGACTGTCGGCAAAAAACCTGATCAGGTCAATGAAATGGCAGCCTTCGCCAATGATTCGGCCGCCGCCACTGGCAAAATCCTGAGCCCAGTGGTCTGCAGGAATTACGCCGGCATTAACGGTGATGACGATGCTGCACGGCGAATTGCCGCTTCTCAGTTTTTCTGCTGCCAGAACGCTCAAAGGCGAAAAACGTCGGTTAAAACCGACCATGAGGTGCGTGCCTTTGCTGCGATTAGCCTGCAAATAAGCGTTCTTAACTTCTTCAAGCTCTGAAAAACTAAGGCAGAGCGGCTTTTCTACAAAAACGTGCCGCCCGCTGTTCAGGGCATCGATGACAAATCTGGCATGCGAACCGTGCCTGGTTGCGATGACGACCGTATTGATTTCCGGGTCGTTAAAAATGCGCGAACTGTCAGTGGTGCTTATAGCAAAGCCTTGCTTGCTGCCAACATGACTGCCTGAAACGCCACCGGCGCTGGCAATGGTTTTTAGAAGCGCTCCAGCCCTGGCAAAGGCCGGAATCAGCATGCCGCCGGCATAATTGCCGGCCCCAATGACACCGACAACCACTTTTTCGCCGGCCCTGGGGTTGAAATGCGGCATATCATTCAAAGCAACCGATCTGGCAGTAAGGTCAACCTTGCCGTCGTAAGCTAGAATCAGGCCGAGAATATCTCTTGCTTCTGCAACCATCTCGTATGCCTGCTGTGCTTCCTGAAATGGAATTTCACGGCTGACAAGTTCCTTGGTCCGCAACTTTCCAGCTGCCATCAGGTCGAGAACCGCTTCAAAATTTCGCTGTTCTGTCCAGCGAACGTAGCCTATCGGGTAATCGAGGCCCTTTTCTTCGTATTCGCTGGCATAGCGCCCTGGCCCGTAAGAGCATGAAACCTGAAAAGAAATTTCCTTTTTGTAAAAGTCATCGCGCGACAGATTCAGACCAGAAACCCCAACCAGAACAACGCGACCGCGTTTGCGGCACATCTGGGGTGCCTGTTGGGCAGGGTCGTTGCTTGTGGTCGCCGCTGTAATCAGCACCCCATCTACGCCATGACCGCGTGAAAAATTCATCGCCAGCTCAACCGGGCTGTTTCCGTGAGAAATGTCAAAGGCAGATACCCCATATTCACGCGCCAGTTCAACCTTTTGCCGGTCAAAATCGAAGCCTATGACTCTGCAGCCATTGGCTTGAAGAATCTGGCAGGTCAGCAGCCCTATCAGACCTAGACCAATAACCGCAATGCTTTCGCCCAGCGTGGGGTTTATCAGCCTTACACCTTCAAGGGCTATTGATGAGACAACCGTAAAGCTTGCGCCGGTGTCATCGACTCCGTCTGGTATTCTGGCGCAAAGATTGGCTGGAATGCAGACAACTTCAGCGTGATTGCCGTTTGAAACCACACGATCGCCAGTTTTGAACCCGAAAACTCCCGATCCGACTTCGATTACCACCCCGGCATTTGAATAGCCCAGGGCAAGCGGTTGTTCGAGTTTGTTGAAAACCGCGTTAACAGTCGGCATGAGACCGTCTGTTTTAACTTTCTGCAAAACCTGCTTAACTTTGTCGGGCTGCTGTCGAGCCTTGTCGACCCAACCAGCCTTGCCAAAATTGAGAAGCATGCGCTCAGTACCTAAAGAGATGAGGCTGCGGCTGGTTTTAATCAGCAGGGTTCCCGGTCTGACTTTTGGAACAGGCAATTCGGCCAGCTCGATCTGACCGCTTTTCAGACTTTGCAGAATCTGTCTCATTGGATGCAGCTCCTGAAATAATTAGATTTTGATATGCTGATAGGGGGTGCCATCGATAAACAGCTGGCACCAGATTTCGATGCACAGCAGCGAAAAGATTGTGTAGCTTCCATCGATTCTGCCTTCACGATCAGCGGTAATGAGCTTTTTAACGCCTTCTGGCGAAAATATGCCCCTATTTGCAAGTCTTTCTGCAGACAACATTCTGGAGATGACCGCACTGAGATCATTCTGGATCCAGCGCCGCAAAGGAGCTCCAAAAGCCGATTTTGGTCGATAGATGACATCGTGTGGCAGAAATGGTTCCATGGCTTTCTTGAATACTGCCTTGCCGCAGGTCCAGGTTTGCTTAAACCCTGTTGGTATGCGGCTGGCAAAGAAGACGAGATCAGGGTCAAGCAGCGGCACTCTTGCTTCGACCCCATAGCGCATGCAGGTTTTGTCTGTATAGTTGAGGTTGTGATCTGCCAGAAAAAAGCGGCTGTCGAGAAACAGCATCTGATTTATCGGGTCTGCTTCTTTCTCTATGGATTGCAGTGCATCAGAAAGAGGCACGTTTACTGACTTTGCAAAAGCCTGCTCAATATGGTCCGGGTTGAAGAGACTTTGTCGCAGCTCATCTCCTGACCAGTGAAAGTAGGCAAGCAGTCTTTCGCTGTCTGATAAATGAGCATTTCTGAGAACTTTTACCAGGCGGCGTGCCCATGGATTGCGGATATCGGTGTGCGCAGATGCCAGTCTGCCGGCTAAGTTTCTAACTGGCCCGGGCAGCCATTTCCACAATGTTTCGGTTTTTAGTGCCAGGTGGCGGCGGTATCCGGTAAAAATATCGTCACCTCCGGCACCGGAAAGCAGAACTTTAATGCCATCCTGGCGGGCCTGCTCGGCAATGAACATGGCGTTGACGGGTGCCGGGTCTGCCTGAGGCTCATCAAGAAACCAGATCAGTTCACTCAGCCTGGTTATCAACTGTTCTGGCGTTATGCGAATGGTCTTGAGATCTAAATCGAGATGCCGGGCTACTTTGATGGCATACGGAAGATCAGCAGGACAGCCCTCGACATCATTGTCATCTTTGAAGCCAATGCTGTAGCAGCGTATGGCCTTTTCGGGCATCAGGCGGCGCATCATGGCGACAATGGCACTGGAGTCAAGCCCCCCCGAAAGAAATGCCCCGACCGGCACATCAGCTACAAGTTGCCTTCTGACAGCCTCTTCGATGAGTTCCTGCAGCTGCTTTGCATTTTGAGAAAAGCTCAAATCATTACGACTGCCGTCGTATGGCAGGTTGTACCATTGCCATTGTCTGCTGATTCTACCGTTTTCAATCAGACAGGCATGCCCGGGTGGAAGTTTTTTGACCCCTTTGAACATTGTTGTCGGCGAAGGGCTCCAGATGAAGGCCAGATGGGCGTTAACCGCCTGCATGTCGAGCTCGCGGCAAAGGTGAGGGCAGGGTAGCAACCCTTTCAGTTCTGAACAGAAAGCGGTGCCGTCAGACATCTCAGCGATATAAAGGGGCTTTACTCCAAGATGGTCGCGAGCAATAAAGACCGTTTTTTTTATGGTGTCGTAAATTGCAAAGGCGAAGACCCCGTTGAGAAGCGGCAACATTTCAGGCCCATGCTCTTCGTAGAGATGAAGAAGAACTTCAGAGTCAGATCGGCTCGAAAACCTGTGCCCCTGAGCTGCCAACTGGTCACGTAATCCGGCAAAATTATAAATCTCACCGTTAAAAACCAGCCACAGCGACTGGTTCTCATTGGTCATTGGCTGATGACCGTCAGGGCTGAGATCGATTATCGACAGACGGGCATGCCCCAGGCCGGTTTGCTGGTCTGAGGAAAAATACCTGCCCTGGTCATCAGGGCCACGATGGCTGATTGCTGCAACCATTTCCGGCAGCAGCGACCTGTCGAAGTGCCCGTTGTAACCGGCAATGCCGCACATCTGTTAACCTTTCCGGCAAAACAGCCTGTTCAAACCAAGAAAATCAATCGCTCTGCCAAGATCGCGCCTGAGAAGTGACGGGTCATACATATAGGCTTTGCGACGCGCAAAACCACGACGAATGAGGTTGAAAAGATTTGAATTATGTTTGTGAAACTCTGTCGAGGCCTGATCTGAAAGCTCCTGAAAACGCTGGTGATCTATATGAAGCACTCTTCGGTGTGGATCTTTGAAGAACAGGTCTTTTGGATTGGTTTTTAAAAAATGCTCAAGAGCCGGGTTGGGATCTAATAACCCCATCTGAACGCCCTGGTCAAAAAGCTTGGTGCGAGGAAACGGACTGTAGACACCAAGACCACCATAGTAGGGTTTTGCCCGTTTAAGAAACTTGACGGTTTTAAGAATATCTTCTTCGGTTTCATTTGGCAGGCCAATCATGAAATAGCCGGTCCAGAATACGCCGTGTTTATTAAGAAGTTCGGCAGCTTTGAGAATTTGCTCGTGGGTGATATCTTTATCGGTTTCCTTTAATATTGCCGCTGAACCAGACTCGATACCAACGCTGAGTTGAGCCAGACCGGCTGATTTCATTGCCGCTACCAGTTCATCGTCGAGAATATCGACGCGAGTGGTGCAGTTGAAGGTTATTTTGAACGGCAGCTTTTTGAAAGCTTCGCAAAGAGCCAGGACATGACTGCGTTTAATGGTAAATGAATCGTCTTTCAGCGAAAATTGGGTTGTTCCATAGGTCTGGTGAACTTCTGATATTTCGCTTATCACTGATTCAACTGACCTGAATCTGACCCGACGTTCCCACATGTGAAAACAATAACTGCATCTGAAAGGGCAGCCCCTTGAGG
>JAQUZA010000189.1 GCA_028691595.1 Candidatus Rifleibacteriota bacterium | reverse complement strand
GAATCGGGGCCGCCATCATTTTTTTGTTTCCGGTAATCGGTCGCTGGTTCTTCAAGCGTTTTGACAATCATATTTCACACTTCAATTTCGTTCTGGCCATGATCTTTCTGGCTTCATATCTCGTTGAACTCGCCGGTGTAGAGCCGATAATAGGAGCTTTTCTGGCAGGGCTTGCACTCAATCGCCTTATTCCAAGGGTTTCTGCCCTGATGAACCGCATTGAATTTGTGGGAAATGCGCTTTTTATACCGTTCTTTCTTATCGGTGTCGGTATGCTGATCGATTACCAGGCATTTTTTCGCGATTTCAAAACACTCAACGTAGCCTTAACCATGACCCTCGTTGCAACCCTGGCAAAATACATCGCCGCATGGTTAACCCAGAAAACCTTTTCTTTTTCTGACGATGAAAGGCGGCTGATCTTCGGCCTGAGTAACGCTCAGGCAGCGGCAACTCTGGCTGCGGTGCTGGTTGGCTACAATGTCATTCTCGGAAAGTCCCCCGATGGTGAGTTGATAAGACTTCTTGATGAAAGCATTCTTAACGGCACCATTTTGATGATTCTGGCAACCTGCACAATTGCATCTTTTTCGGCGCAAAAGGGTGCCGAAAGCATTGCCCTGAGTGGCCAGCTCGAAAGTCAGCCACCTGAAGGCGGCCCGGAAGAGCGCATTCTAATTCCGCTGGGCAATGCAGAAAACACCGTTGAACTCGTAAATCTGAGTGTCACCATAAAGTCTAAGCATAGTCATAGCGGTCTTTTTGCCCTGACGGTAATAAATCAGACCAGTTCTGATGAATTGCACGAAAAAGATGCCCAGGAAATACTCGATCTTGCCAAGAAAGCTGCAGCAGCGACTGACACCAGCCTCAAACGACTGCTTCGTTACGACCTCAGTGTCATTAATGCGATACACGGTATTACCCGCCAGCATCGCATTACCGACATAATACTCGGTCTACATCACCAGAAAAACCTTACCGACACCTTTCTCGGGCATCTGACCGAAGGTGTTCTCAGCAGCTGCAATGTTACAACCATGATTTATCGCCCGAAACAACCTCTTTCAACAATCAAGAGGGATGTGATAATTGTGCCGGCGTTTGCTGAACGCGAAATAGGCTTTCCGTTCTGGGTGTCAAAAATCTGGAACATTGGCCGAAATACCGGTTCAAAGCTTGTTTTTCATGCTAATGCCAGAACCTGTGAGTATCTCGGCGAGATTCATCGCAAGTTTCCGATTGAAGCAGAGTTTCATGAGTTCGATGACTGGAGCGACTTTCTTATTCTGGCTCGCGATATTCGCGCCGACGACAATCTGATTATCGTATTGAGCCGCCACAATGCACTTTCATATGACCCGGGCATGGAAAAAATTCCGCATTATTTAAACAAATATTTTGTCCATAACAATTTCATTCTCATCTACCCGATGCAGATTGGAACTGCTGCTGGCAACAGCGACTTCGATATGAGCAGCCCGTCTTTCCTTGAACCGCTGATGGATAATTTTACCCGCCTCGATGAATTGGGCAAAACAGTAGTCAAACTGTTCAGAAAGTTCGATCGCACCTCAGCCGGCAAAAAAGGGTCCCCTCCGCGCAAAAAGGACAGATAGCCCCTGGCATACTTTAATTTAAGTCTTCTCCGTCATTCACGCGCTTGTCTTAAAAGACATGGCCAGTAGTCATACCAGGCGCTTAACCATGCGCACCTGACTGCCGTTGCCAAGAAACTCGCACTCATCGAACTGCAGTCGCGCCAGCATGATACCGCGGCCATGGCATTTAATCAGGTTTTCAGGGTCATTGGGATCAGGAAGATTGTTAAAATCAAAGCCAGCGCCCTCATCGGTTACCAGCCACTCACAACGCTCACGATTCAGGCTGAACTGTATTTTTACACGCCGTTCGCAGTATGGCGAAGTATGGATTCGTTCTTCTATAAGCTTTTCAAGACCATCGTGACCCCGTTCAATAGCCCGGCTCTTTTCTTCGTAGCCCACCGCAAGATTGCCGTGCTCAATGGCATTGATGAGAATTTCCATGAGACCTAGTCTGATACCGAGGCGATCATTGGCTTTGATCGCTGCTTCGGTCTCGAGCAGCAGACGGTCGACAATCTTGCCAAGCAGGGTCAAATCGTTGCTTATTTCCATGCAGAGTTCACGACTGCTTATCAGACCGAGGACTTCACGATTAATGGTTCGATGTTCAAGTACATCTGCATACTTCGCCAGAACATCGGCCATATCTTTAATCATTACGGGCTTGACCAGATAGTCGTTTGCTTTGAGGCGCAGTGCCTGAAGCGTATATTCTGGGGAATCCAGGGTGGTATTGATGATCACCAGAGCTTCATTATCAATTTTGCGCAGTTTTTCAAGCATTTCGAGACCATTCATGACCGGCATCTGAATATCGGCAAAAACAATATCAGGCTTGAAGGCATTGAACTTCTGCAACCCGGCTTTTCCATCGGCAGCAGAGGCCGTCTCGTGACCAAGCCCCTGGAGACCCATGATCATGACCTCTCTTGTGGCTTCATCGTCTTCGACGACTAGAATTTTCATGCGCTGCCTCCTGCTGTTTTCATTGTAAGGGTTAGCGTTGTGGTTTTTTCGACCGGATCCATTGATAAAAACAGTTCGCCGCCCATGATATGGGCCATAACCATGGCTGAATAGGTTCCGAGGCCTGTGCCCCTCTGCTTGCCATAAGTTACGTAACGGTCGAAAAAACGGTCACGAATCTGCTCTGCAACCTGGCCATGATTCGTAATACTGACCTTCGCCTGGGGATCTTTTTCGAGGGAAATCATTACCTCAGCATCTTCGGGTGAGGCTTCTACAGCATTTTTTAACAGATTCGAAAAAATGGTTGAAAACAATAGTTCTTCACCAATCAGAACAAAGGAATCTGTGCTGGCAACAGCCATGCCATCAAGTGCTAAGCATAAATTGATATTTTTGGCCGAAGCCAAACCTGAGCATTCTCGGATAACCTCATTCAAAATCTTGATAATATCGACCTCTACCGGTTTCAATTCGTAAGTTCCCTTTTCCATTTTGTAAAGGTCGAGCGAATGATGAATCATCTCCATCAGGCGACGTGTGGTTCTTGTCTGCAGATTCAGAATCTGAAGCTGAGCTTCATTCAAGCTGCCTGCAGCCTGAAGCATGTCCTGAGCGTTGAGAAAAACGGTCAGAGGCCCCTTCAAATCATGTCGGGCAATGCGCTCGATATCTTCACGCAGTCTGATGTTATCCTGAAGAATGATGTTCTGCTTCTCAAGCTGCCTTATTGCAGAAACCAGACTCAAATGTGTTTTGACCCTTGCCCTGACAATTGCGGGGCTGACAGGTTTAACAATATAATCGACCGCTCCCAGCGATAGACCGTTAACTTCGTCAATTTCTTCATCTCTGGCCGAAACAAAAATGACCGGAATCCTGGCAGTGGCAGGATCCTGCTTGAGCTGACGGCAAACCTCGCAACCATCCATTCCCGGCATGACAATATCAAGCAAAATCAGGTCTGGCTGAGAGCCTGAAGCCAGCTGCAAAGCTTTCTGACCATTCATGGCCATAATTACTTCGTGATCAGGGCGCAAAATACTGCCGAGAATTTCGATATTATCGATCATATCGTCAACGACCAGTATTCTGGGCAGATTCAGATTATCCATCAAGCATAATTCTCCAGTTTGACCAGTTAATAGTAAAACCTAGCGATCGTCAATTTTAATTTGTAACCTTGCTGCAATCTCACACAAAGGGGCGATTGCCTGTTCGAATTCTCCGGTTCTTACAGCTCGCTCGATAATCGCAAACTCATCGGGGCTGCTGAACCTCTGTAGTTCATCGCGCAGCGTTTTAAAGCAATCGATCAGTTCAAGCCTGCTCTCTTTAAGCAAACCGACAAACTTTGCAAGATCAGTCTGGAGCAATTGCGGAACCTCTCGAACCTCTGCCTTGTTAACCACCACCTCAACTGTTTCATCGGGTAATACTCTTTTGAGAGTCAGAACAAGATTGGCCAGTATTTCAGAAAAACGCAAAAGCTCTGATTCAATCTGATCAGGAGCTCTTGATTCCTTTATACAGCGTTCAAGCAGTTGAGCCTGGGTAAAAAGATCTACTGCGCCAAGATTGCCGGCAACACCTTTGATTGAATGAACCAGCTGAGCGGCCCTGGTTTTATCGCCAGTATCAATTATGCCGGCAATACGGGCCGACACGTTGGCCTGTTCTTCAACAAACCGGCGCAAAAGCTTGTAGTAAAGCTCTGTATTGCCCATCACGCGCCGTAGACCTGATTCAATGTCAAGACCGGGAATGGCGGGTATCTCTTTTTCGTTGGCATGAGCTTCAATTGCCACGGCTTCAACTTTCGTGGGTATAATCTTTTCGGGGGTGCAAAATTTAATGATCGTCTTAAACAGGTCTTCAGGATTTATGGGTTTAACTATATGCGCATTCATACCGGCATTTAAACAACGCTCACGGGCATCATTCATTGCGTGAGCAGTCATGGCTACGATAGGCAGATCCTGAAACCTGCCGTCAGCTCTTATCAGCCGGGTTGCATCCAGACCATCCATGTGTGGCATCTGCACATCCATAAGAACGATATCAATGGGCCGGTCTGCCGCCATAATCTCTTCAACGGCCTGGCAGCCATCACCTGCAATCCTGACCTCACAACCGGCCTGCGTAAGCAATTCAAGGGCTATTTCCTGGTTTATGAGGTTGTCTTCAGCCATCAGAACTCTGATACCTTTCAACTGGTCCTTCCAGTCGTGCTCTTCAACGACCTTCAAACTCTGCCGGCGCAACATTGGCGCAAAAATACCGATTACTGTGTTCATCATTTCAGATGGGGTTATGGGAGCCATGAGAATATCATCGGCAATTTCTTCGCGAGCGGTTTTGTCAGCACAGAGCAATGAGAATTCATCGCGATGGGCAACAAGAACAACAGCGGGTTTTTGCCTGAGATCCGGGTCAGTTTTAATCTGTCTGGCGAGTTCAAACCCACCGATATCTTGAAGTCGCGCATAGATAAAAACGAGGTCGCATGGCTCTGTTGAATCGGTTCGGTGCAGATGTTCAATCAGTTCACGGCCGCTGGCTGCCATTCTGACCTCTGCCGAAGCCAGTTCGAGGTGAGACATCAGACTTCGCCATGGCAGGGTTCTGCTGTCAGCAATTACGAATTTGCGGCCACGCAAAACTTCGGTTAATGGCGCTTCACGCTTGCCGTCAGTGCCAAACCAGAGCGAAAAGAAAAACCTGCTGCCGCGCCCGGCTTCTGATTCAACCTGCAGTTGCCCGCCCATGGCGGCCACCAGCTTTCTGGAAATGCTCAGGCCCAGACCTGTTCCTCCGTATTTGCGGGTCGTAGAACCATCTGCCTGCGAAAAATCTTCAAAGATTCGCCTTTTCTGTTCTTCTGAGAGGCCAATGCCGGTATCACGCACCGAGAATTCGATTTTAACCTGCATATTGATCTTTTCAAGCATGGCCACCCGAACTTCTATCTCACCCTTTTCGGTAAACTTGAAAGCATTTGAGACCAGATTGGTAAGAATCTGCCCCAGGCGTGTCGGGTCACCAATGAGATTTTCTGGCACCTCGGGTGGAATTTGAAAGAAAAAGTAGATATCTTTGCCTGATACGTTGGCCGAAACGATACTGGCAAGATCACTCATTACCTCATCAAGAACGAAAGTCGTTGCTTCAAGATTGAGTTTGCCGGCTTCAATCTTGGAAAAATCAAGAATGTCGTTAATCAACCCCAGAACATTGTTGCCGGCACTGAGAATCTTATTGAGATAGTCTGCGACCTTTTCGATATTGCCAGATTTCTTGGCAAGATGGGCAAAACCAATTACTGCATTCATAGGGGTTCTAATCTCATGGCTCATATTTGCCAGAAACTGCCCCTTGGCAACGCTTGCAGCTTCAGCGGCACTTTTTGCCTGTTCAAGGGCCTTTTGAGTCTTCAAACTTTCTGAAATATCTTCTTTAACGGCAACATAGTGAGAAATCTTTCCGTCAGTTTCAATGACAGGAGTTATCTGTGCTGACTCCCAGTATTCGTCGCCAGACTTACGCAAATTGCAGAACCGGCCAGACCATGATTTACCGTTGCTGATAGTGGCCCAGAGGTTCTCGTAAAAAGCGCTGTCATGCATTCCAGATTTCAAGATGCGCGGATTTTTGCCGATGGCTTCGGTTCTTGCATAACCTGTGACGAGGCTAAAAGCCGGGTTGACATATTCAATATTACCTTCAACATCGGTTATGACAACAATGGATGCGGAATTCTCTATAGCCCGGGACAAAAGGTTCTTGCTACGTGTTGAATGAGCGAGTCTGATTAAAGCATTCTGTCGGCCAATAAGGGCAAAAGCAAAAACTGTCAGCAGAAAACTCAAGATAAGG
>JAQUZA010000188.1 GCA_028691595.1 Candidatus Rifleibacteriota bacterium | reverse complement strand
TCACCAGCCCGGCGGTCAGTAATCTTATAGGGGATCTCGCGGCCACTGGCGGCCGAAAAGGCTTTGACCACGTCAAGAACGCTGTATCCCTGGCCGGTGCCGAGGTTCCAGATGCCGAGACCGGGGCTGACCGCAAGCTTTTCGAGGGCTTTGAGATGGCCGGCGGCCAGATCGACCACATGAATATAGTCGCGGATCCCCGTGCCATCGTGGGTTGGGTAATCGTTGCCAAACACGTTGAGATGGGGGCGGCGACCGATGGCCACCTGGGTAATGAAGGGCATGAGATTGTTCGGAATTCCATTGGGGTCTTCGCCGATCAAACCACTGGCATGCGCACCAACCGGGTTGAAGTAACGCAGCAGCGCCACGTTCATACTCGGGTTGGCCTTCTGCCAGTCGATGAGAATCTGCTCGACCATATATTTAGAACGCCCATACGGATTAGTCGCCCCACCCACCGGAAAATCTTCACTGATCGGCACCTTATGCGGGTCGCCGTAAACGGTTGACGACGAACTGAAAACCAGGTTGCGCACTCCGGCGGCCTGCATGATACCGCAGAGATTGAGGGTGCCACCGACATTGTTCTGATAATAGAACAATGGCTTTTCGACCGATTCACCCACCGCTTTCAGGCCGGCAAAATGAATGACCGCCTCGAACCTCTGGCCCGAAAATACGTCGACAAGGGCTTCAAAATCGCAGATATCGACATCGAAGAATTGCGGTCGACGACCGCTGATCTGTTCAATGCGGTCGAGAACCACAAGTTTGCTGTTGTGAAGGTTATCGACGATCGCGACTTCATGGCCAGCTGCCAGCAGCTGCACGCAGGTGTGACTGCCGATGTATCCTGTTCCGCCGGTTAAGAGTATCTTCATATATTTTTCATCCTTAAGTCTGAAAACATGCCAAGATTATATGAGTCAGTTCATCTACCCGCAAGTCCCTTGACAAATGCCATGAACCAACAAGGCCCTTCGTTAGAAGGGCCTTGTTGGTTCAATAATTGAAGGGTTCGTTTTTGAGGGATGTGTAGAGAATAGCCATTTTAAGGGCCAGCTCGAAGGAGTAATGAGCCGGCTTCTCACCCCGGGGCTCGACCGCCATCACTGCGAAGGTTTCGCGGTTCAGGCGGGCATGCATCGGGCCATCGTGATAATGCAGAGCGTCATCCTTTTCTTCAAGGGTGTATTCGTGACCTTCGACCCTTGCCTTGAGAGTTTTGCCAACGATTCTGAAAGCGTTGGCTTCTTCTTTGAAGCTGTGGTCGGTCAGGTAGAATTTCGGTTTGTTCTTGTAGGGGTCGCCGGCGGTCGGGCAGAAAGTGGTGCAGTTGCCACATTCATTGCAGAAATCGCCGATATTGAGAACCTGAACATCCTGAGTCAGGCGCAGCGTTTTTTCGGTTTCGATCTTGAGCTTGCCTTTTTTGGTAACGGCACTCTGCACGAGATAATCACCGGGTTTCACGTAGTATGAACGGTTGGCACGATTCGGGCAGACACTGACACAGACGTTGCAGACATCGTTACAATAAAGACAGCGGGCCGCCTCGGTCTTAGCCTCTTCTTCGGTCAGGTCACGAATTACCGTGGCAAAACCCTTGCGCATCTTGAGATCGATCTCTGGAAGCTTCATGCCCTTGACGCGCCGGGCACTCTTGACCATGAACTGAGCCGCATTCATGCCCTTTTTGATACTGGCCGGGCCAATATCGAGCACCTTTCCAGCTTTGGCAATGATATTGAGAGCGACACGCTGGCCATCACCAACTGCCTTGACAATGGTAGACGCGCCGCGAACCGCATCGCCACCGGCAAACACATTATTTATGCGGGTCATGCCAGTTACCGGGTCGGTTTCGAGATCGGCTGCGTCACAGAAATCGAAGACGACATCCTGACCGATGGCTTCTATAACCGTTTCACAGGCGACATCGACGATTTCACCCTCGATCGGCACCGGTTTGCGGCGACCATCAGGGCCCTTTTCGCCAAGCTGCATCTTCTGACACTTCATGCCGACCACCTTGCCACCTGCCACAACTATTTCGAGGGGCTGGTGCAGTTCAAGAACCTCGATACCTTCGTCGAGCAGAGCCTTGACCTCTTCGAGGTCAGCCGGCATTTCTGACTGGGTGCGGCGATAAACCACCCTGACCCGACCTGCGTCACCAACGATGCGTAATGCGGTGCGGGCAGCATCCATTGCCGAGTTACCGCCACCAATGACCGCCACATTCGGCCCGATACTGGTATTGCGGCCCTGGCGCACATCAGAAAGAAAAACAAGCTGATCGATTACCCCGGCAGCGTTTTCGCCCGGGATGCCCATGGCTTTGGCACCCTGAGCGCCAATGGCGACGTAAACGAAAGCAAATTCTTTGCGCAGCTGTTCAAAACGCTGACGATCGATCTTCTGGGCGTAGCTGATTTTAACACCGAGATTTTTGATGTATTCGACATCTTTGTTAATAGCTTCAGCAGTGAGCCTGAAACTCGGAATAGCATCAGAAATCATGCCACCGGCAAAGGCCTTGGTTTCGAATATTTCGACGGCAAAGCCCTCGAGCGCCAGAAAATAAGCCGCTGACAAGCCGCTCGGGCCGGCCCCGATAATGGCCACCTTGCGACCATTTGACTTTTCGGGCTTAAGCTGCGGCCGATCAGCATTGCGACCGGCAATGAAACGCTTGATTTCACGAATCAGCAATGAGCTGTCGTAATTGGCGCGCGTGCATTTATGCTGACACTGATGATCGCAGACCATGCCGAGTACCGAAGGCAACGGGTTGTTACGCATGATTACTTCGTAAGCCTTCTTATAATCACCCTGCGCTGTGTAATAAAGATATGAGGGAATATCCTGACCTGCAGGGCAGGTGCCGATACAGGGGGCCTTGACGCAATCAAACTCAGGCAGCGGGCGACTGGTTTTAACCGATTCGCCGGTCTTGCTTTCTTTGCTGTAAGCCGGGTTGGCAGGCACGGCACCGGCATAGCGGCGCAGGTTGAGCAGCGCCGCCTTTTCCACAGTGCTGCTGCCGCAATTGGCGAAGTTAAGAATGTAACTGTCGATATTATCAGCCTTTTCGGCCTTGATCGCGGCAGCCAGATTTTCGAGATACTGCAGCTGCCGGCCGTAACCACCCGGTTTGAGCACGTCTGAGCAGACGGTGACCGGCTTGATACCGCAGGCAATGATCTTCGGCAGATTGAAACAATCGGCACCGGCACTGAAACTGATGTCAAGCTTGCCGTCGAATTCATTCTGCAGTTTGGCGGCAACGTTGACGCTGATCGGGTGCAGAGCGCGACCGCTCATATACATCATCTTCTCGTTGGGCGGGAAAATATTCTTGTGATTCACAGCCTCGAGCGTGTTGGTGAGCTTGAGATTGAAGGTCACACCCTTCGCTTCAGCGGCGGCGAGCATGTTTTTGATAATCTGAACGCCATCGGGGTATTTGAGATCGTGACCAAAAGCCTCATCGGGAATCTCGGTCACGAAACCGAGCTGATCGTTGAGGATGTGGCGCAGGTGGTCGGCACCCAGCAGGGTCGGGTTGAGCTTGATGGTGGTGTTGTAGCCACGGTCTTTAACGAGATACATGGCGATTTTTTCGATTTCGTCGGGCGGGCAGCCATGCATGGTTGACAGGGTAATATTGTCTGAAAGCTTCGCCGGAATATCGATTTCATCGATTTTCGGGTAGATCTTGCGCACCACGGCGAGCTTTTCTTTGAGAATGTTTTCGCAACCGGCCATGCGTTCAAGAAACTTCTGCACATTCGGCTTGAGAATACCCTCAAGATTGTAGCCCACACTCATGTTAAAAATGAAGCCCCTGCCCTTCTGGTTGTTCCAGCCAAATTTGTGGCGCAGAACATG
Organism: Candidatus Rifleibacteriota bacterium; assembly: GCA_028691595.1. GTDB lineage: Bacteria > Muiribacteriota > Ozemobacteria > Ozemobacterales > Ozemobacteraceae > Rifleibacterium. Next base: position 2,556 of record JAQUZA010000188.1, on the reverse strand, counting down.
CAGCATGATCCAGGCATTGAGATACTCATCGAAACTGTCGTCGAGGCGCAATTCCTGTGACCATTCACAGTTATAGCCTTCGTCCTGAATGTCGATGCAGGGCTTGCTGACGTTGAGTTCATCGAGGGTCTGCACCGTCTTGAGCTCAAGATAACGCGAACCACAGAGCCAGGCGGCGATAAGATTCTGGGCCATCTGGGTATGGGGGCCGGCGGCGACGCCAAGCGGGCTTTCGAGGTGCTGGCCAAATCTCACCATGGTGAAGGGGTCATTGCCGGGCACAAAAAACAGATCCTTGTGAACACCGAAGATCTGTGAGGTTTCGTCGTATTCGCGCAAAATCCATGAGGCAAGGTGCTCAATACTGATTCTGGTAAATTCTTTAGACATTAGAGGGAAACTCCTTTCCGGGTTAGGTGCGCATGTGATTTTTTTTGTGATTTTAACACAATCTTTCAATATCGCAACCACGGATTATGAAAGAGGAGGAATTTCCCACGGATAGTTATGGATGAAGATGAAGATTCGGAAAGGATTTCCAACAGATGAACACGAATTAACACGGATGAACTGGAGAAAGTTAATGAGGAAAAAACCAGCAGGCCGGGAAGAGGAAGAGACTCCCACGGATGAACACCGATGAACACGGATGAACTGGAGAAAATTAATGGGAGGGGATATTTTTTATAGAACCTGGAAATTGAATTTATTGGGGTTAGGGGAAAGTGTGCTATACTGGCGAGCAAAATCAAGCAGAGGTTTGGAATGGCAGAGCAGCTGACAAAAAAAATTGAGCAGATAGTCAGGAAGGTTTCGGGGATCGAGCATGGTCCGGTTGTCCTGCACGAGCCTTTTTTTAATGGCAATGAGCGGCAGTATGTAACTGATTGCATCGATACTAACTGGGTTTCGACGGTTGGCAAGTATGTTAACCTGTTTGAACAGCTCATAAGTCGCACAACCGGCGTAAAGCATGCCATTGCGACAACAAGTGGCACGGCGGCACTGCATATATGCCTGTTATTAGCGGGTGTTAAGCCGGGTGACGAAGTGCTGCTGCAGGCGATGACTTTTGTGGCTTCGGCAAACGCGGTCGCTTATTGCAATGCCACCCCTCATTTCGTCGATGTCGAACTCGACACCCTTGGAATCTGCCCCGAGCGACTGCGCGAGCATCTTAAAGCAATCGGCACCATGAAGGATGGCATTCTGCATAACTGCAAAACCGGCCAGCCGATCAGGGCGCTGATGGTTATGCATACCTTCGGGCACCCCTCACGACTGCTCGAGTTAAAACAGGTCTGTGAAGAATTTAATCTGAAGCTGATTGAAGACGCAGCCGAAGCGATTGGCTCTGAATATCATGGCCGGCATGTCGGGCATCACGGGTTGCTGTCGGCCTTGAGTTTCAACGGCAACAAAACGATCACCACCGGTGGTGGTGGCGCGGTGCTGACCAATGACGACGGCCTGGCGCAACAGGCAAGACACCTGACCACAACCGGCAAGGTGACCCACCTCTGGGAATACCACCACGACTGCATCGCTTACAACTACCGGCTGCCAAACCTCAATGCCGCCCTCGGGTGCGCTCAACTCGAGCAGCTTGGCGACATTATCATGAAGAAGCGGGTGCTGGCGAGCCGATACAAGTCAGAATTCGCCAGAGTCGATGATGTAAGTTTCTTTAACGAGGCACCAGGTGCCAAAAGCAACTATTGGCTGAATGCCATTATTCTCAAAAATCCCTCAAGGGAAAAGCGCGACGCGCTGCTCAACAATCTCAACGCTGACGGCATCATGGTACGCCCGCTCTGGAACCTCATGAATCGCCTGCCAATGTATAAAGACTGCCCGGCCGCTGATCTTAGTGTTTCACATCAACTCGAAGACTCACTTATTAACATACCCAGCAGCCCGTCATTTTAATCAAACCAGATTGCCGGGGGCAATAGCGCTCCAGGGTTCAACCCGGGAAAAAGCTTTGACGATGGCACCGATACCCACATGCACGCCTTCGCCGATTTCTGAACTGGTGCCCAGGCAGGCGTGAATCGCTATGTGACAGAAATCGCCGACACTGCTGTCGTGGTCGATGCAGGCACCCACATTGATGATGGCGAAACTGCCGATTCTGGCCATGGGCTGCACCACTGCCCCCGCACAAACTACGGTGCCGGGCCCGGTTACGGCCAGAGGCGAAACGCAGGCATTCTGATGCACCAGTATCGGCCAGGTCAGAGCCCGCAGACGTTCGGCAATTTTTTTGCGCACCTGATTGTTGCCGATGGCAATACAGGCGTGACCCACCAGATCGTCAGGCAGATCAGAAATACGGCCCCTTACGGCAACTCCGGCGATAACTCTGCCGATGGCACTGTCGTTGTCATCGTAGATAGCGACCGGTTCGTAACCACAGCCCCGGGCAATTTCGATGACCACGGCGGCGTGGCCGCCAGCACCAAGAACGATTATTGACCTGCCATACTGTTCGGTATTCATAGGGCTATTCTAGCACCCCGTCACGCCACCTGCAACCTGAGCAACAGCATTGCA
>JAQUZA010000187.1 GCA_028691595.1 Candidatus Rifleibacteriota bacterium | reverse complement strand
GAGACATTTGACCATAACCATGGTCAGATCGTCGAAAAACGGGCCCGGAACAACGAAGCGCCGGTAATCTTCAAGCATTTCAGTAACAAATTCATCAGCCCCGCTGTTGACCAGTTTTGCAGCGCAGGCTTTCATGGCCGTAGTTCCGTAGGGTTGTTTCCCGGCATTGCGGCCATCCCACAGGCCGTCAGAGTAAAACAGGAACAAATCGCCGCAACCATAGGTAACGGTTTTCTGCTCAAAGCAGTTTTTATGTGGCAGACCTACCGGGCCGCCACTGCCCTTGATTTCTCGCCAGATCTGCTCGCTGCGGGAATACCATAGAAGTGGCGTGTGCCCGGCATCGACAAGGGTAAGCTGGCGAGCCTTCGAGTCAAATTTTGCATACATCATGGTAATAAACATCTGCACCTGTTCAAGCCCGGGTTCCATTGTCTGTCTGAAGGTCTCCATTATTGATTCGGGCTCGAGAGCCTGGCCGTCAGATTTCAACGAAAGCTGCCACAGAACACGCGACAGCTGATTGCGCGCTCCGGCACCGACCATAGCCGCATGCAGGCCTTTTCCCATTACATCACCGATGACAAGATCAAACCGGTCATCACTGAATCTGAAAAAATCGATAAAATCACCGTCCACATCTTTAGATGGAACGGTAACCGCCGAGATATCATAATTTGTCAGCCCGGCCGGAATTTTTTCGACAAGCAGCGTGTTCTGGATTTCTCCGGCAATAACGAGTTCCTGGCGGTGGGCTTCTTTTTCGAGCTGCTGCAGTCGATACTGACGATGCCCGTCCTGCAGGGCTCTATTAAGGTTTTCAAGTGGGCATGGCTTGGTGATGAAGCGAAAAATATTCCCTTCATTAACGGCTTTGGTGGCGATATGAAAATCGCCTTCGCCGGTAAGAACCATGCGCACGCTCTCTGGCGAAATCTCGATAGTTCTGGCCAGAAATGTTATGCCATCCATGCATGGCATGTTGAAGTCAGAGACAATGACCGAAAATGGCCCATGTTCTTTAACTGCTTCAAGGCCCTCTTCGCCGCTCATTGCCGTCACCAGGTTCCATTCTTTGCGTAAACCGCGACTGTAAGAGTGGATAATATTGGGTTCGTCATCAACCAGCAGAACTTTTGGCTTCATTAACACTTTCCCTGTATAGAGTTTCGGCACGCTTTTTCCAGCCGGCAAAAGACTTTTTCACACAAGGGTCGGCCATTATCGTGCTGTCGACCAAAAAATTTTCGCCGGCCGCCATACATAACAGAGCATTTGCCAGGTGTGTGGCTCTGAGAACCACTGAGCTTTCAAAATTCAACTGTGAAGGCCGATGATGGCAGGCAACTGCCTCGACGACCTGGTCGGACAAACCCCACAAACCCAGCAGGTAAGCGCCAATTTCGGCATGCGAGGTGCCGAAAGTAGCGTATTCAGCCTCAGAAAAAACTTTTTCGCTGCTCTCTGAGAGTGGCCTGAGCACACGGTTGTAATAGCGCGGATGATCGAGCAGCAACAGCTTGCCAACATCGTGCAGCATACCAGCAAGGAAGGCATTTTCCTGCACATTTGCCGGGGCATTGCAGTTAGCGGCAATTTCTTTGCTGAGTCTGGCAGCGAGAGAACTGTGAAGCCACATCTGATCAAGTGATAAACCGGGCATAATTACATCAGGAGCGGCAAAAAAGAGTTTAACATAGCAGACAAGCGATTTGATGACATTGATCCCCAGCATAACCACTGCAGTCTGTGGGTTCGAAACCTGGCGCGGCAACCCGAAAAATGCTGAATTGACCAGATGAAGAACTCTGCCGGTCATCGAGACATCTCTGGCAATAATATCGCCAATCTCACTGAGCGAAGTCAATGGCGACTCTATGGCTTCGACCAGTTCATGAAAAATAGTTGGCAAACTTGGCAGGTATGGGATTCCGCCGATAATTTCGAGCAGCTCTTTGCTTTTTAGAAGTCTTCTTAAACCTCCAGCCTTCTCGATCTGCTCAACAAGGGCCTCACCTTTGCAAGGTTTGGCAAGAAACCGGTGTGCAGACTGGGTAGCGCGCAGCACCACTTCAGATTCGCCATCAGGCTCACTCGAAAGAACGATACGAATAATTTCGGGAAAAGCCTGTTGAACAGTCTTAAGCAGATCTGAGCCATCTTCTAGTGTTAGACCCAGTTCAGAGACAATGACATCTGGCCTGAGAATAACAATTTTAGACATGGCTTCGCGGGCTGTCGAAGCAAAAACCAGCGACCATGACGGTTTCAGGGCTTTTATCATTCTGCGATGCCCGTCGTGAACATTTTTATCAGGGTCAGCAAACAAGACGCTGAATTGTTTCAAAGTTTCCTCCCTGTGATTTCAGGTTTGCTGCTCGTTACGGCGATGCGGTATGACCATCTTGAAAGAACTGCCTTTGCCAGGTTCAGAGTCAACGATAATCTGGCCACCATGATCGTTTTCAACAATGCGCCTTACCAGGCTCAAGCCAAGCCCGGTACCATGCCCGGCCGCTTTGGTGGTAAAATCTGGCTCAAAGATCAGCTGCAGATTTTCTGGTGAAATGCCCGGGCCATCATCACTTACCACCACCTCAATTTTGTCGCCAACCGCCCTGGTTGAAATACTTATCTGCCCACGTTTGTATTGACCAGCCGTAATTTTTTCATTTATCGCCTGGGCAGCGTTGACAACAAGGTTGATAAGCACCTGATGCATTTCATCACGCGAACCATAAAGATACGGAAGATCGCTGGCAAGATTCAAATTCAGGTCGGCGACGCGTTTCCATTCATGGCGTGAAATGGTGCATACCGTATCGATACATTTATTGACATCGGTCAAAGAAAAATTATGCAGAGCCGGGTGCGAAAAGTCTTTTAACGCCAGAACCAGCCGGGATACCATATCGATGCCCTGATGTGACTGCTGCAGCGCCTGAAGAATCTCGGTTCTGAGATATTCAGGTTCGGCCTCTTTTTCGATTATGTCGAGCGACTGCCAGTCTGAAAAAGAAATTGTTTCGCCCTGCCGGGTTTTTTGCAGGAGTCTTTGATAAGCCTCAGAAAGGTCGATCATGCCTTTGAAAGCAACCTTTAAAAAAGTCAGATTGTTTTCGAGGTAGTGCATCGGTGTGTTAATTTCATGGGTGATTCCTGAGATAAGCTCTCCGAGAATTTCGAGCTTTTTCTGATTGGCAGCTGAACGCCCCGTGCTGTTCTTTGCTTCAGGATTTCTGCTCTCCAAAAGTTTACCCCACATTTTCAGACAAATTTGTGTCATGCGCCACAACCGGCATCACTCTGAGAATTATACCACGATAAGCCCAAAGCAGATAAACCTTAAGAATCATAAATTCAGGCACGGGGATGACAGAAGGCTGCCAACTCCTGCCTTCCAGGATTGTAAAAGAACATTGCTGATGAATTTTCATGCCGCCGGTGATAAAAATTCGGCGTTTGCAGACAAATTTTCTACTTTCACGGATCGGCAAAAAGTCCGCAAACTCACTTGCAGAAGCCCCAAAGCAGGCGCAAACAACCGCGCCAAAAAACATGGCACAGAATTCGCTTAAAGCCACTTGCCAACCGGAACCGCTAATTTTCCGGCAAGGCAGGTGCCGGGTCTCAAAGTTACGGGCACCAGATTGTAAGAAGAGGTAAATAGAATGAAACGCAATTTTTCGAAGGTTCTTTGTCTCGTGCTCGTCTGCTCTTTCGTTTTCTCGTTTTTTCCCCAGGCAATGGCTGGTTATTACAGCCAGAGCGACCTTGTGAACGGTATTTATTCTGACCTCAATGCCGCATGCAATATTGTTGCCAGTGGCAGAGCCTATACAGAAATACAGAACGCCCGCCCTTACCTGAGCCACGCTCAGCGGCTTCTCAAAAAACAGGGGGTTTCTCATTGTTTTGAACGCCGTCTGGATCGTGTTATCGACAGTGCAAAAATGGAAATTCTCTGGAATAACCGTCACGACGCGCTCGACAGCATCAACCGGGCCATGAGAATTGTTGAAAAATCTAATAACAACTCATGCTCTCAGAACCATCACAGCCACCACAACGGTCACTCGCATGGACGCACTGCAGCCGGAGCCTTGATCGCCGCTCCAGTAGCCATGGGAATCGGAGCCGTGCTGGTAAGAATATTTCGTGGTTTCAACTGGGGCCAGGTCAGCGGCACTCCTACCCGTGTCAATATGCCCAATCTGCCAGGCTCAGTAATAATGGTTCGCTAAGCAAAAATCTGAAAAGTCCGTTCCGGGGGCTTCTGATTTAAACAGTCAGAAGCCCCCGGTTTATTTCAGGAAACTAATTTTCTGCTTAACGCTGAAACTTTTTCTATCAGCCAAACAGTTTCTTTATCAGCCACTGCAGCCATGTCTGACCGATGGCAACCTGGTGCTCAACCTTTCGATAATTCATCGCCGCATCCAAAAGCCCAAAGCCTTTCCAGCTCTCAGGAAGCCCAAGGAATTCAGTATTTTCGATCCTGGCATTGAACCAGCGGTGATGGTGACCAAAAAACCATTTGCGTGGTTTAAAACGAGCTACAAGTTCCTGGCTTCTGGCAAATCCGGGCTTTCCGTAAAATTCAAAGCCAGGTGTTCCTGGAACGCCAATCCCGGATGGGCAGTCATGAGAAATTATCAAATCAACGTCTTCAGGCCTGTTAGCGAGACAAAGGTCAATATCCTGGTCGCGTATTTCAGAACCCGGGGGCGAATTCAGGGCATCCATGTAACAGGCCCCGCCGAGCGATAAAAAATTGATATCACAGATTCTGGTTACCTGACCGCGCGGCAGATGGGTCATGAAATCTTTATAACTCTCGACCAGGCTTTCGAACCGCGAAAATTCTTCGTGGTTGCCGTCCAAAAAATATACCGGCCTTTTGAAACATTGAGAAACGGTAACAAAATAGCGGCTTAACGAATGTTCATAGATACCCATGTCGCCGAGAACGATCACCGCATCGATGGTGCACTCACAAAAGCTCTCTGCAAATTGTATCTGCTCGTTGAGCACCTGAAATTGTCCATGAACATCGCCAATTATCAAAATCATCTGGTTTCCTGTCAGGTAAGCATCATGCCGGTAAAATCATAACTGAGCCTGACCTGAAAATTCTTGATCTGAACAAAGATTTCCTTGAGAATTTTCTGATCAATCGAGGTCAAAAGTTCGGGGCTGACAAAATTATCAGGACCAGTACCCTGATCAATCGAAACAGCCTGTTTATCGAGTCTTATCCGCATCAGATAGCTATAGGCAATTTTAAGCTCATAATAGCTCTGATCAGACAATACCCCGGCCTCGCGCAGGGCTTTAAGTCTGTCATGAGTATTTCTTTCGCGAATTTTGTGCTTCAAAGCGTATATCCGGGAAAAATCGACAATCATGCTCATAACTGATTTTATGTCGAGCACATCAGTTTTCTGCGCTTTATCTTCAACGATAAAATTGCCAAAAACTCCCAGCGGCGGCTCATATTGAAGAATATCTCTGGCAAGAAGGAAAAAGAAACGCGGGTTGGCTGCCAGCTCGGCCTCGAGATGCTTTTGCAACCCGTCTATCAACCGGCCCGGGCCCTCATATTTAACTTCAGGGCTGATAACCGGACGAAAATCAAAAAAAATCTTGGTCTGCAAAAGATCCTGGGATTCCTGAGTTGTTATCCATGAAGAAAACATTTCTTTCCACTTTTTCAAAGGCTGACACCAGGCGGGGTTTTTTGCCATTATGTTACCGGGGCAGTATGAATAACCACAACGATGCAGCAGATCACATACTTCACTTCCAAGGGCCTCAAAATAGGCTCTAACCCTGGCCTCTTCAAGCTCAACTACATCTGCAAAGATAATCGCATTATCCTGGTCAGTGCACAAAGTCTGCTCACGCCTGCCCTGACTGCCCATGGCCAGAAAGCAGAACTCTGTCGGCGGTGCTCCAAGCTTTTTTACCGCCAGTTCAATTGCACGTATAAGAGTCATATCAGCAAAATCGGTTATCAACCGGTTAACCTGACTGACGGCTGTTTTATTGTTTATGAGAATTCGCGCCAGTTCAGGAAGAATACCGGCGGCCTTAACCAGGTTTTCAGAATCGACGGCTACCTGAATCTGGCGCAACGCACAGGTTGGCGAATATTTCTGCAGCGAAATAAAGCTGCGATAATTCAGCGTTCTAAGCTCACCTGAACTGCTGTTTCTGAAAAAAACCGGCTGATAATCGTTTTTCTCGTAGAGCAAAAACACATCAAAAAGAAGGCAATCTTCGCCAACAATAATTGCCGGCTCAAGGCTCGAAGTGTCAAGAGTCTCCAGAGCTCCTTCAGGACAAGCGAGAAGCTGTTTAAGATAATGCGAAAGCAGCAACACACCCTTGATTGAACGGCAGTCCGGGCCGATAAGAACAGCGGTTACCGCATCATTCTCAAAGTGCCGGCCGATA
>JAQUZA010000186.1 GCA_028691595.1 Candidatus Rifleibacteriota bacterium | reverse complement strand
CCAGTTTCTGCTACGCAGAAAGCCCTCGAAAAAGCCGGCTGGAAAGTCAGCGATCTGGACAGAGTTGAAGCCAATGAAGCTTTCGCCGTACAGTCTATCGCAGTCGTTCGCCAGCTTGGTCTCGACCTCGCAAAAACGAATGTCAACGGCGGAGCCATTGCTCTCGGCCACCCCATTGGTGCTTCCGGGGCCCGGGTGCTGGTAACGCTGCTGTATGAAATGATGCGTGTAAACGCCGGCAAAGGCCTTGCCACCCTCTGTGTGGGCGGCGGCATGGGTGTTGCCATGGCAGTCGAGCGCATCAAGGCTTGATTCCTTTCCTTGCCTCTGCGCGGCATCATTAACCGCGCAGACATTTCAGGGCCTGGGGATTCTTTCCCGGGCTATCTTTTTTTTAGCCAGTCTTGCATCAGAAATTTTCTTGACTTTAGTTTAAGTTCAAATAGTTTAATATTAAAGTAATTAAAAATTTCTGGAGTTGCAAATGAGTACTCATTACCATGGCACAAAAGAAGAAATCAGTGCCCTCGACTGCTTTATCAAGCTGTTACGTGCTGCTGACTCTGTTAACAATGCAACAATGAGTCAGATTCAGGCCAACGGTCTTACCGAAAGCCAGTTTGGCATACTTGAAGCCCTGCTGCATCTCGGCTCGCTTAACCAGAACCAGCTTGCCCAAAAAATTCTCAAAAGCGGCGGCAATATCACTCTGGTTATCGACAATCTGCTCAAGCATGGTCTGATAAACAAAGAAAAACGCAAAGATGACCGGCGCTGCTACTGGATCAGTCTCAGTGATAAGGGTGCTGATCTGATTAACAAACTGCTCCCTATTCATGTTAAACTGATAACCGAGAGGTTAGCAGTCTTGTCACCAGAAGAGCAGATACAACTCTCATTTCTCTGCAAAAAACTGGGCAAAGGTCGATCAGATTAGCCCGGAAGCAATCGTGACTTTAAGCCATACTTCTTAAAAAAGATAAAAAATCAGGAGAAACATCATGAAAAAGGTATTACACATTGTTGCCAGCCCCCGTGGGGCAGGCTCACGTACCCTGCGCATTGCCGATGCGCTGATAAAAAAAATTCAAAAAGACATTCCAGGGGCAGAAATTGATACCCTCGATGTCTTCGCCGAGAAGTTGCCAGAAATGAACATTACCCGTGTCAACGGCAAGTATATGCTTATGAGCGGCCAGGAACTCAGTGGCGAAGCCGTAGAAGCCTGGGAAGAAATCAAGGCTCACATCAACCGTTTTCTTGCTGCCGACATCATTGTTATCAGCACCCCGATGTGGAACTTCGGTATTCCTTACAAACTCAAGCATTACATCGATGTGATCTGGCAGCCCGGCTTTATGTTCAAATACACAGAATCAGGCCCCGTTGGCCTGGCCGCCGGTCGCAAGGTAATCGTTGTCTCAACCCGGGGCGGCGACTATACCCCCGGCACACCTGCCGAAGCCTATGACCAGATTACACCCTATCTGAAAACCGTGCTTGGCTGGGCCGGCATCACCGATCTGACCTTCATCAGCGGCCAGCCAATGGATGCCAACACTCCCGAAGGCCGCGAAGCCAAAATTAACGAAGCCATCACCCGGGCCGAATCAATAAATTTCGCCTGAGTTGATAAGCCCAAACCCAATAAGAGGTCCCGATCTTCCACAGCATGGAAAATCAGGGACCTTTTTTGCCGTCTGTCATTGTAAGCTATCTGAGTTATGAGTGAGAGTTTTTCGAAACATTGCTGCCAATATGCCTCATGGCTAATTTATCTCACAATCTTTGAGGGCAACTCATCTGAGTTTTGCGTCAAACAAAACTGCTTCAGCCGAAAGAGGTTCAATGCTTTGCTCAAGTTGAAAAAACATGGGTCTTCGATTAGAATAAAGGCATAGCAGAGGCAGGGCGAACAAAAAGAATTTCTGGAGGCGTGGTATGACTTCTTCGGGTCTTAATGCCGGCGAAATGGTAAAAAATGTGAGCTTTGCCCGAGACACGATTGTGGTCGATCTTCTCGATGGAAGAACGATTTCTGCGCCTCTTGCCTGGTTTCCGAGGCTACTGCATGCTACCCCGGCCCAGAGAAAAAAGTGGAAGATTTCCGGCAGCAGCTTCGGCATCCACTGGGAAGAACTCGACGAGGACCTTTCAACCGAAGGCCTGCTGCGCGGTGCTCCGGCACCAGGAGCTTTAAAAACCAAAGCCGCCTGATTTTTTCAACGAAAGACACCCTGATTCCAGAAAACTTACATACTCTGCTTTGCTGAATCAAGTTTCGCAATGGGTCAGAAAGCCATGGAACCAGGCTATGCCCCGTATATTATCGCCAACCCGCAGGGCAGTCCCTTCCGGCAAGACCGGCATGGGGATATATAAAATTCCCTCTTCTACAGGGCCTGTCGGGAATAGCGAACCGCAAACTTCAAACATGTCTGTTCCCTCCAACTCGAATACTGCCATTCTGCTGATTTTCATATGGAAAGAGCAGTCTTCGGGGTATTCATTAGAGCCACTCATCAAAGCTCTCATTCCATCCATGTTGTAAATATCCAAAAAAGTTCTTGGTCTTGGAGCAAACCGCACTTTCAACTAACTCTGGAAAGAACCGGAAAATTCCCAAAATCTTTGTCATCTACAGCCGGGTAGCCAACACCTTTCGCTGTAGCTTCAAGGTATTGCCGGCCGCCTTCGGACAAAAGCGTATAATAAAGAAACTTTGGCAAAAGCTTGGTTTCAAATGGCTGAACAACGTTAAACCCAGTCGAACATACCAGATCATTTTTTACGGATTGCAAATAAGCGATCGCCTGTAGATTTGGTCGAACAGAGGAGATAATTGTATTATTTATGTTAACCCTTCGACGTGCTCTTGAAGGGGCGTCTTCGAACCGCAAGTGCTCGATTAAATCAGGATCAATTATACCGTAATAATTTACATTTGATATTTCAAGGTAGTCAAATTCGTAATCTGGGCCAGTGCTTGCAGAAAGCGAAGAAAGATTGATATGTGCCACATCCTTCAGCCGGTCAAAAGACCAGCCGGGGGGAAGATTATTGAAAAAGCCCCTTTGTCTGGCGATCATTTTTTTTCTCCAAGTCCGGCGCGGACTACGGCCGTGAGCTGCTTTGCGGTTGGCAGTTTGCCTTTCAGTTCGCCGGGGAGGCTGGATTGCAGCTGGTAAGCGGCAACGCCGATCGGGTTAGTCTTGGTGCGCAGCGCATATTCAACTTCGACATCGTCTTTTTCGGCACAGAGAATGATGCCGATCGACGGCTGATCGTCGGGGGCCCGTTCCCGATCGTTGAGAAGGTTGAGATAAAAATCCATTTTGCCGGCGTATTCAGGTTCGAAAGGCCCGATTTTGAGTTCGAAAGCGACGAGAGATCTGAGAAATCGATGGTAGAAAAGAAGGTCGACAAAATATTCCTTGTCGCCAAGAGAAAGACGGTATTGTCTGCCAACAAAACAGAAGCCGTAGCCAAGTTCGAGAATGAACGACTGCAGTCGTGAAATCAGCCGATCCTCAAGATCACGCTCTCTAACCGCCTTCTGGATGCCTAAAAATTCGAGGTTATATGAGCTTTTCAGAATCTCTTCAGCCTGACCGGCAAGATTCTCAGGCAATGTGAGGGCAAAATTATGGGTTTTCTTTTCTGCCACTGCCCGCTCGAAGGCGCCTGCCTTAATCTGGTTGAGCAGAATATTGCGACTCCAGCCGTATCTACCAGCCGACCGCAGATAAAACAGGCGGGCGGCGGGATTAACAATTCTGGCCAAAGCATTGACGTGATGCCCCCAGGGAACCCTGGCAACAATTTCTCTCACAAGCTGTGAGAGTTTTTCGGAATCGACCTGCTCACTTTTCCCATCTCCTAAAACTCTCACAAGCTGTGAGAGTTTTTCGAAACCTGGCTGCCCGTCTGCCTCTTGGCCAATTTCTCTCATAACCTGTGCGAGAAATTCATCGGAGATGTGGGTGAGATAAAACTGCTTCATCCGCCAGAGGTTTTGGGCAGCGAAGCCTTTGACGCCGGGAAAAATTCGCCTGAGATCAGAGGCAACCATCTTGACGACCGCTTCCCCCCAGCCCAGTTCTTTTTGTTTTTCAACAATTCCCTTGCCGATATCCCAGTAAAGCAGGATCAGATCGCGGTTTATCGCCCGGGCAGCCGCCACTCGCGCCGATACGACGCGCGCCTTTAGTTCTTCAATAAAGCGGCGGTATTCGGGCGTGACCGGCATTTCCTGGTCGTTTGTCTTTTTCATTGGGCCAGACCAGCCAGAAGCTTTTCGGCTTCCTTTTCCAGTTTCCAGAATTCGGCTAGCAGTTCTTTGGCAGGCAGCGGCGGCTGGTAACGGTAAAAATACTTGTTGGGCAGAATTTCATAGCCGAGCTGCGGGCTGTCGTGCCAGCGAATAATCGGGCGTGCAATTTCCCGCACAAGAAATTCTTCGATGTTCTCCCCGAAAGGAATGTATTCATCGTCTTTAACATAGTGCCGGTGGGCCCATTCGACCGCCAGAATTTCAGGTTTATCTGCAAGCAATTTTTCGTATCTGCTTTTAATATTGTCTTTGGGACCAAGAGTGAAAGTTGTGGTCTTTTCATTTTGGCCGGTCTTGAGGCGCAGATTAAAAGTGAGATCGCTTTCGTAAAATTCCATCTCTTTTTTCAGATTGGCAACGGTAAAGGTCTTTTCAAAAGGTTCGGTAATGATAGCCGGCTGGTCGTTCGCGTCGAATTGCCAGAAAACAACGCTTACCTTACGGAAAGCAAAGTCCTCACGATTGAAAATTTTCACATGTTCATCGGAAAAATCAGCCTTCCAGCCATGGCGGTAGCTGTTTTCAACCCAGGCCCGATGTGAGTCGATCATGCGATTACGTTTGTTGCCAAAAGATTTCGGTTCCTTTTCATATTGCTGACGGGCATCGATCAGCATAACCTGGCCCTGGTGGCCAACGGGTTTTTCGTTGCGCAGCAACCAGATGTAAGTAAAAATACCGGTATTATAAAAAAGCTGATCTGGCAGCATTACGACAGCACAAAGCCAGTCGTTTTCGAGAATCCAGCGCCGAATTTCACTTTCCCCAGAACCGCAATCACCGTTTGACAGAGGCGAACCGTTGAAAATTATCGCGATGCGACTACCGCCTTTTGCCGGTTCTTTCATTTTAGCCAGCATAGTCTGTAAAAAAAGCAACGCTCCATCATTAGAACGGGGCATACCAGCCCGGTATCTGGTTTTCTGCAGCTTTTTGGCCTCTGTTTCGTAACCATCTTTTCCGCCCCAGGTTACCCCAAAAGGTGGGTTGGAAAGCATGAAATCAAAACTGAACCTCGATTCAGGCAGCTGGTCACCGGGTTCTTTGCTATGCATTTCATGTGGAACAAGCGAATTACCAAGAAAAACTCTGGCCTGCTGGTCATTCTTGATCAGCAGGTCAGCCTGGCAAATGGCATAGTTGGTTGGCGAGAGTTCCTGGCCATGTACGGTCACAAATTTTTCAACATTGGTCTTCTGTTCAACAGTCTCGGCGCGGTCGAGCAGATGCTCTTTGGCAACAGACAACATACCGCCAGTTCCGCAGGCAGGGTCGTAAATTGAAATGTGTCGCTCAGGAATCGGAATATCGAGCAGTTCAACCATCAGGCGGATCACTTCGCGCGGGGTAAAATGTTCCCCGGCTTCTTCGCCGCTCTGTTCTGAAAAGCGCCGTAGCAATTCTTCGTAAACGTAGCCCATTTCGAGGGGTGAAAGCCTGTCAGGGCCAAGTTCAAGGTCCTTATACTGATTCAAAATCGGCGCAAGACGGTTATTTTTTACCACCTGACCAATCGTTGCACGATAGTTGAAGTGTTCAATGATGTCATCCACGTTCTTGGAGAAACCGTTTATGTAGGCCCGAAAATTCTCTTCGAGAAGTGCATGATCTTCTTCGAAAACCTTCTGCAGCGTCAGGTCGGTTTTGTTTGCAAACGGCGCCGTATTTGTTTCTAGGCCCTTAACAAGCTTAGCAAGCTCTTTGTCGGTAATATTCGGCCGCTTGGCCTTTACTTCTGCGGCTTTTTCTTCGCGCCACCTGATTAACACACATTCAAGGCGGCGAATAACGATTATGGGCAGAATAACGCTCTGGTATTCATAAGCTTTAAACTTGCCACGCAGTCTTTCTGCTGATTTCCAGATGTCACCGGTAAGGTTATCGAGTTTGGGTTTGTTGAGAGCGAGCGACATTGGCGTAATTCCTCTCGTTTGCGATGGCTTTTCTCTGCTACGAAGGCATTAGAACAACTACTTAATGTAGTAGAGTTTATCTACCATGCACAAATTAGTCAACAGGAGAAACATCCCCAAAATGGAGCTGCTATTCTTCGAGGTTTCAAAATTATTACCAAAAATCACACGCTTTGCGTCTGCTATGAAGAGCGACTGCCAGCGCGCATCGTCAGTTGACGGTTTCAGCATTAGCCATGTGGCCCGCCAA
>JAQUZA010000185.1 GCA_028691595.1 Candidatus Rifleibacteriota bacterium | reverse complement strand
GAGTTATGCTGCGGCCTGCGAAGCAAGTATCGGTAAAATTTCGCAGATGTTGTCAGGTGCATTAGAGGTCAGTTTAAGGCCAATAAGGCCAAGAATACGATGGCGGCGGACAAGTGGAAGAAGAATAAAATCTTCAATGGTAATGATCGCTGCTTCGGTTTCCTGCCAGCGGGGATACTCAGCCTTGAACTGAGTTCTGATCTTTTCCATTTTTTCTTCGAGAATAACGTTACTGATGCGCACGTCAAGCTCTGAAGGGTCTTTGCCGGCCAGTGAAAAAAATGATGATTCAGCCTTGCAAAGAATCAGAGCTTTTTTAAGAATGGCACGCAGCAAAGAATCCAGCTCAATAAAAAAACCCGTCTCATCAAGAGTTAAAAGCTCCTGAATCTGACGTTTCAGGGTTTCATTCTCACGTTGCAGAGAGTCTTTATTGCAGCTGCCGCCTGCAGGGTTCATCCACGAGATATCAAACATAAAGCCGATTTTACCACGTCAAACAGATTATTACAATCATTCTTCTGCGACAATACGGCCTTCTATTCGCAGACTGACAGGCCCTTCCCTGCTCAAGGCAGCAATGTGATCTCTGACAACATCTCGCTGCTGTCGACCAGATACAAGACTCTGCCCACGCTGAAACGGCAGAAAGTTGTCACCGCCGTCAGCGAGAAAATTGTTAACAGCTACCTGATACAGCCGCTCCGGATCAATATCAACATCACCAATTCGAGCTGTTTTTAAAGCGAAATTTCCTGCACCATCGTTTTTATAGGTGTAACGCAACCCGGCTACCTGTAGAACACCACGCTGTCGACCTGCAGCTATCTTGAGAACTTCAAGCACATCGCTTCCCTTGAGCTGCATCTGTACCATCTGATTATCGAAAGGCATGACGCTATAAAGATCACCAAGCGTAAAATCCCCGGCCTGAATGTTTCCTTGAATGCCACCACTGTTCTGAAAAGCTATCTCAGCTTTTGTTTCAGCGAGCATGGCATCGGTAATCAGGTTTCCGATGTAACATTCTGAATTATAGGATTTATTATAATCTTCGGCGAACTGACCAACCATAGTTTCACGCAAAGCTTTTGTCTGTCGAGTTTCCTGCTCAACAAGAGCAAGCATGTCATCGTCAGGAGTGATTTCAGCAAGATCGACCGGCAGCCGCCTTCGACCTGTTTTGACGATGCGAACCGGCGGTGGGGTCAATTCAAGATCAAGAACATCAATCTCTTTGGTCTGATTGTAACCACTGATGGTTGTGACGACAATACCATCCTTGCGAACAACTGGCGGGGCTTCCATGTCAAAATCAAGCAAAACGCAGACATCAGGAGCGGCAGAAGCAACGGCCCGCCATTCAGACAATGTAATACGGTCGCGGCTATATTGGGTAAGAAGTATCACCAGATCAACACCAGCTTTGCGTAAGGCCTCAACCCTCATCCGCAGTGATTCATCGGGTTGAGCAAACTCAAGCCCGGCAACATTGGCTCTGGCAGTCAAATTAGGGGTTGCCGGCGGCGTAACACCAAGCAGGCCAACCCTTAAACCCATGCCAGGGCTCAAAATCAACTCAGGCGTGAGATAAGACGGCACCCGGCCGCTTTCGCTCTCAGAGACATTTGAGCTGATAAAAGCAAAATCAGCCAGGGCTGACAACTCTGCCAGACGCTGCAAACCATAGGTGAATTCAATATTGCTGGCCAGCATGGCTTCGGTTCCGAGGGCATTCATAAGCTTCACAATCGAAGCCCCACGGGTTAAATATGAATCGGCGGTACCGGAAAGCTCTGTACCGATCGAGAATATGTTGAAAGGCTCGCCGGAAAATGAAGCTACGGTTTCTTTTATTACCGCAGCCATGCCGGCAAAACCACCCATTCTGCGGCCCTGATACGGCTCAAACCTTGCTTTAACCGGCTGAATTCGCCCACGGCCCATGCCGGTAAGTATGAGATGATAGCTACGATTCCGACTCGGGTATGCAAGCCATAAAACCGTAACTATCAAAGAAATAATCGAAGCCACAAGAAAAATCTGCCCGAACCTGAGTTTCATAGCGGTCTCCTGCCTCACATTCTATGGCCGAAGGCTTGCAAAGGCAACGATTTTTTTGCATAAAAAGAGGGCCGCCCGGTGGGCGACCCTCTTAACAAAAACCTTGAATTAAGGCTTAGAATCCGCTGATTTCGCCAAGTCTCTTTTCATAGACTGCTTTTTCAGACTTTTCAGAAACGTGACCAGCACCGTGTTTTACGCCTTCTCTAACTCTCTTGATAACGTCTTTGATCAGCTTGCGGCTTTCGGGATCAAAGTCTTTCATCTTGTGAGTGAAGTAGGTGAAATACTGGCCGGGAGCGCCTTTGTTCTGCTGCAGATCCCAGACGATGACCTTAACCAGCAGGCGGGCATTGTTTTCTCTTGATTCATAAGTTGAATTTACGTTGCTCTGAATATCCATTGAGTAGCTCATGCCAGGAGTAGCGCCTCTCTTGAAAGAGGTGATCTCGCCTGATTCTCTAACCAGGTCATTCATCAGCATACCCATGGTTCTGAGAGAAATCTGTTGGTCGAGTTTTGGTTCAGCACCCTGACTAGCCTGGCCGGCCTGACCAGCCTGACCTGCGTCATCTGACTGTTCACTTTCAGAACCCTGACCAGCCTGACCAGCCTGGTCACCGGTATCCGGGGCAGTTTCGTCACCGGGCTGTTCGGTTTCGTCACCGGGCTGTTCGGTTTCATCGCCGGGCTGTTCAGTTTCGTCACCGGGAATCGGAGCCGGTTCATCACCATCGGGAAGTTCGGGAAGAACAGGATCTTCTGGAGCTGGTGCCGGAGCGGTTGTATCATCGCCGGGGTTTTCAGTTCCGGGTTCCGGGGCTGGAGCTGGTTCTTCGCTGCCCGGCATCGGAGCTGGGTCTGAAGGAGTCTGACCAGCATCGCCACCTGGCATACCTGGCTCGTCACCTACTGGAGGAAGCGGATCTTCGGTCTGGCCGGGATTGTTGCCCTGCCCGGGGTTGTTACCCTGGCCCGGGTGATTGTTGCCTGGTTTAGTTTCGAGTTTTCTCCAGTGGCCTTTGATCCATTTGCCATTTTTGTCATAGTGACCGCAAACCCATACGCGGTTTTTGCAACCGAATACTTTCTTTTTCATCCAGACGCCACTGTCTTTAACGGCGTTGTTGATTTTGGCACCGGCGGTTTTGATTGCTTTACCAGTTTTTATGGCGGCGTTTTTGATAGCCTTGCCTGTTTTCTTGGCAGCATTCTTGACAGCTTTACCAGCTTTTTTAGCGGCATTTTTAACTGCCTTGGCAGCTTTCTGAGTGGCCTTTTTGATTGCATGGCCAACTTTGCAGAAGAACCCAACTTTCTTTTTGCCACCTGATGACTGGTCATAGCCTTTTCCAGCTTGAACTTCAGCCGAGAACAACATGCAGAACACGGTTACAAGAGCTATTAAGTTTGTCCAGGTCTTAGACATCTGTTTACGCCCTCCATAAAAATTTTGAATAATATAAACTCGTCGTAACCAGTCTATGCAAAAGGTGTACCACGGGCAGATACTACTGTTAATAAAGGTTACAGCAAAATCCGGCAAAATTCAAACAAATTTTCAGCAGTCAATTGCCAGAATTTAATCGCTCATGCCTTCGATTGCTTCTTCTCTGGTCTTAAAAAAACCGGCGTAGAGAAAAACCCCGACCATTTCAAGAACTTTGGCCGCCATCTCGTTCATACCACAAAAAGCAAGATCGCCCTGGTGCTCATCGACGATTTTTTCGGTGACAGTTAGAAGAACGGCCACCGCAGGACTTTCAAGCATAGTTACCCCCGAAAAGTCAAAAAGAAAGCGGCGATAACCATCTTCGAGACTTTTTTCGACTGCCGGCGTAAGAACTTCAGTCAGGCCAGTAGTCAAAAAGCCAGTAAAGCCAACGATCTGAATTTTTTCGGACTGTTTAAACTCAAGCGTAAATCTTTGATTATTCAAGTTTCACCTTTTAAATTTGAAAATATTTTTTAGATTTTTCAGCTCTTTGCCAACTTCTTTAATCTTGTTTTCGATCTTTTTTTGCGGAGTCTGGGGTGACTGTTGAGCAGGAGAAGCGGTTTGCGGAGGCAGATTCTGAGCAGGAAGACTGTTCGCAGGGGTCACCCCGGCAGGTGCAACCGGTGTACTCGCAGAAGCCGCCGGTGCTGGTGAATCTTTTATGCCAAAAAGTTTGCCCAGCGCTTTGCCAGCTTCTTTTTTAATTGTTTCTTCCGCACGCCGCTTAGCAACATCCTGTAACATTCGATCAAGAGGCAGACCTACCGAAGGCGACATGAAAGAACCCTTGAGAGTGACAGGGATATCGAGAACCTGGGCATCGCCAATCAGCTGGCGAAGCACGTTGCTTTGCTGGCAAACTTCCCTTTTTATCTGAATCTGGGCTTCGCCATCGAGGGTGGCATCGAGACCGACTGAACCAACAAAAGTGACCTTGCCATCTTTTGATTTTCCAACTGTATTTTTTGAACTTATGCGGCCACCTGCAATGGTATAATCGCCGGCCACATTTTCGATCGGGCCTGAAGCAAGCTGCGGCGCATCGAGCTGCTGACTTATCTGCTTAACGAAAGGCGGGGAATTGTAGAAACCCTTCTGCATGGCAAGGCTGGCATTGCCGTTCAGGCTTACCAGACCGGTCGTGTTGCCTTTGGCTACGAAGGTGCCATCGAGACCACCCTGGACAATATCTTTGTAGCTGGTATTTTCGGCAAGGAACTGTTGGGTCATGAGATTGTTGATTCTGGTATTGAAGTCAAATTCAATTGGCTCCTTTTCAAGCAACACCTTGCCCTGAGCTGTAACCTTGCCGCTGAAAAGCTCAAGGCTGGCTGAACTGACATTCAAAACCTTATCAACATAGAATGCCTTTGCCTGGAGATTCGTGAAAGGAAACCTGAACATGTCACCCTTTTCACTTACAGGAGCAGCAAATACCCCCGAAGTCATGGACGCGACAACATCAACCTTGATCTTTTCGACAGCACCGGTAATCGAGCCGCTGCCAGTACCTTTGCCTTCAAGCTTATAACCGGTATCTTTAAGGAAAAAGCCCGCAGCATCAGTCACATCGAGTGGTTCAACCGTAAATTTAAAGTCGCTGATAAACTTTGCCCAGTTTTTCAGAGAGCCGGTTACCACCGCCTGAGACGAACCCCATGCGGCTTTCACGCCGCTTGTATCAAGGCCGGCGTTCGTAAAGGTGATCGGGCCCTCGATGTTCTCAATTGGTCGCAACACCGCCGGATGATTGAATCTGCCGGCGTGCAGGACCGCATCACCCTTAATGGAGGGCTCTGCAACAGAACCCGACAAGGCAACATTCAAATCGGCCTTACCGCTGAATTCAATTTCTTCAGCCATATCAGGGAAATTAATTTTAAGCAGTTTTCTGATGGAAGCAAGATCGGCGCCGGTGACAGAAGCTTTGGCATCGACAAGCGGCTTTTTAAAATTGCTCAGCTTGCCGCTGATCGAAAGCTTGCCGCCCATCAGTTCCGCTGAAAGACCTGAAAGATCAAGACTGTCAGTATCTGCGGCAGCTGCTCCATCAAGATTCGAGATTACCAGGCCACGTTCAGACAAATCAGCATAGAGCTTTTTAAATTCAAGACGACCTTTTGGCAAAGGTGCGGAAAGGGTTCCGCCAACCTTAAGGTCGAGTGCCAGATCGCCCTTGAACTGCCCTTCACGCACTGGGACCTTGAATAGCCCCGCTCCCAGACGTGAAAATTCTTCTACGTTCAGATTTCCTGAGGCCGTCAGGTCAAACCCGGGGTCGGCAGCATTTTTTATTGCCCCGCTGATTTTGACAGCGGCCCCTGCCCCTTTAATCTCGATACTCTCTATTTTAATCTGACCCGAGGTTGGGCTGATTGAATCAAAATGAATTCTAACCCTTTCAATCAAAGCCTGTGCGGCCGTCTGTTTTTCTTTGAGGGTTATCTGCTCTGAATTCAAAGTGCCATCAACCCTGACCCCTTTGCTGTCATAAGCCAGTTTTCCGGTGAAAGCCGCTTTTCCACCAGGGATAACACGTTTCTGCTCATTGGTAAGGATTCCATCCATGAGTTTCCAGATGCTGTCAAGGTCAATCTCAGCTGCCAGATCAGCATTAAAGCCAAGGGGGGCAATAACCAGCGAACCGCCCGACATTTTTATGAGGGTATCTGCCATTCTGGCTTCAAAGTCTGAAAATTTCACATTTTTGCCGTCATAACGAATCAGCCCTCGCCCAAGCCTTATCTTTTCGGGCAAGGCCTTGGCAGCAATCTGAATACCCTCAGGGGTCACAGATACCGCCATGCTGGTCACAGCACCATCGAGAACTGATAACTCCACCCCAGCGGCTATTCGACCGTCATTTAGAACCAGCCCATAACCGGCTGGCACGAAATTTTTAACAACTGGCCACAGATCGTTTACTTCCATCGGAG
>JAQUZA010000184.1 GCA_028691595.1 Candidatus Rifleibacteriota bacterium | reverse complement strand
CGAATCAACCTTCATTCAATTGAGGTCGCAAAAGCTATTGGCGGTGAGTGGCTGATTCAGAAAATGGCTGATGAAGAAGAAGGCGAACGCCAGGCTAAGGCCGAGCGCGATGCAGAAAGAGTTCTTGCCGATGCAGCAGCTAAGGCAGCCAGTGTCGCAAGCTCTGACCATGGCACTCCACCCCCAATAACCGGTGAACCCAAGGCCTAGTCCTTTGTCACATATGAGTGTGTAGATTGAGTATTATTAAAACCCGTCATTCCCGCGCAAGCGGGAATCTCATGTTTAACTGCTTAGATCCCCGTTTGCACGGGGATGACGAATATGAATAGGCAATACGTCTACTCAATGTTGACAATGGACTAGGGCTTTGTCAGCATAGAACATGCAAAATCAGCATCCTCTATGTCATCCCCGCGCTTGTCCCCGAAAGGGGGAAAGATAGTTGCCAATTATTGCTTTCTTGTTTGACGGTGAACTATTCTGTTGGGCAAGTTATTGTGGTGGTGTAACAATCAGGCCTTTAAAGAGACAGGAGACAGCAGATGAATGAACGTAGATTTACAGGCGATATTGACAAGCTGCGTAATGCCGAAAGGGTCGAACGGCTGCAGATGAACCGGGTTTTACCCTATTGTCTGGCGGGCATTGCTGCAAAGTCAGCCGTTGATATTGGAACAGGTACCGGGCTTTTCGCTGAAGCGTTTTACAAAGAAGGTCTGAAAGTTTGCGGAGTTGATTGTAATTCTGAGTTCTTAAATGTTGCCAGGCAACTTTTGCCAGAAATTGAATTCTTTGAAGCACCGGCAGAAAGGCTGCCACTTGCCGACCAAAGCGCTGATCTCGTTTTTATGGGGCATGTGCTCCATGAAACAGACGATGCCGCCGCTGCGATGCGCGAGGCTTTCAGAGTGACGCGCCGGAGACTCGCTGTTCTTGAATGGCCTTATGTTGATCAGCCCGTTGGCCCTCCCATCGATCACCGCATAAAAGTAGAGAATATCAGGCAGTTGGGTGAGGCAGCCGGCTTCTCGGTTTGTGATGTAATTCAGCTCAGACTGATGCAGCTCGTGATTTTTGACCGCTGAAATTTTTTTCTCATTGAGCAGCGCGGGATACGCCGCCGCAAAATTTGAAAATCAGCTCTAACTGGCTGTTTTAAGGTCTTTGCGCGACACCTGACTTCTGTGCTATAACTGCCCCTGATAAAAAAAGCAGGAGATACCGGGCAGATGAATTCGACAGATATCGTCAGGGCAATTGATATTCACGCTTTTCTCGACAAGCTCGAAAAAGAGAGCTGCATTCAGAATTATTACCGGATAAACCATCTTTCCGGTCAGCAGATAAGCACTTTGGCTGAACGCATGGCTGCGTCACTGCTTCAAGAGCTTGAGGCCATGGGTTTAAGCATCGAATCCTGACTGTGATCTTGTATGACCTCGCGAAACCCTCTGCCGGCTGCAAAGAAAAATTGAATTTTTTTTACAGGTTAAAATTAGCTTAAAACCAGCATCAATACAGGTTTGTTTTTGGGGCGGTTGAAGAGTGGTTCCTCAAAATATGAATTTTAGTAGTTTTACTACTTGTGCATCTTCGGGGTTATATGTATAATCACCTTTGACCAAATTAACCAGGAGGGTTTCCGTGAATAAATCAGAACTTATTAAGGCAATCGCTAAAAAAGCAGAAGTAACTAACGCTAACGCACAGGCAGTTCTCGAAGCATTTGTTGATGCCGTTAAAAACGGTCTCAAAAAAGGTGACAAAGTTCAGCTGATCGGCTTTGGTTCATTTGCTACCGTTAAACGCGAAGCACGCAAGGGTGTTAATCCCCAGACCAAAAAGCCCATCAAAATCGCCGCTAAAAAAGTTGCCAAGTTCATCCCAGGCAAAGAACTGAAAGACATGGTTAACGGCACCACTGGCAAAAAGAAGAAATAATTAGTTTTTTCAAATAAAAAGACCCGGTTTCGGGTCTTTTTTTTTGCCAAAAAATATTAGACTATTGTTCTTGACTTTCGTTTTCTCTGAAATATATTCTCGGTTTGTCTGAAGTTCAGCATTAAGTTGAGATCACTTGCAGATATCAAGCGTTACAAATACTGGTATGGTCAGGCATAATAACGAAGACTCATGTCTGGTCATTCCGCCATGGAGCGGTCTGGCAATCGAAAAGAATGCCTGTTTGCTGGCTGTGGCTGACGGCATGGGCGGCCAGAATGCCGGAGAAGTAGCTTCGGGCCTGGCGGTAAAATGTGCCGCAGACTGGTTCAGGGCAAATCGCTTCGATAATTTTTCCCCGCAACTGCTTGAAGAAATGTTTGCCTGTGTCAATGCTGCAGTATGGGGCCATTCCCAGGAACACCCCGAAACCTCCGGCATGGGGACAACCTTCACCATGGTGCTGTTTCATGAGTCGCGTGCTCTTGTCGGCCACATTGGCGATTCTAGACTTTACCGTCTGCGTGATAAAAAACTTGTTCAAATTACCAACGATCATTCGCTCGTTGGCGAACAGGTCAGAATGGGAAAGCTCAGTCCTGAAGCTGCAAGGGTGCATCCTACCAGACATATTCTCAGCAGGGTTCTTGGCTCCCGGCAGTTTGTGGTTCCTGACATTTTTGAAACGGATCTGCAGGTTGGGGACGTATTATTATTGTGTTCTGATGGCCTGAGCGGTATGGTCGAAGATTCACAAATTGAAGAGCTGCTAACCGGATGCCCGGTGGCAAAAGCCGCCAGAAGCCTTATCAATGCGGCGAACACCGCAGGGGGCAAAGATAACTCTACGGTTGTGGTTGTCGGCATAGACAGTCTCCCGGTGAGCTTTCCCGGCAAATTCTCTTTAAACAGGCTGGCAAAATTGATTTTTTGTCATGGTAATGCGGGTTTGGTGTAGAAAACAGTGGTAATTATTCTAAATTTAAAGTATAAATAGTTAGTGAAATCTGGAGGTCAACTTTAAATGGACGGAACGCTAATTTTAATCGGAATTGCCATCGTAGTATTAATTGCGATAATTGTCTTTGTGCTCAGCGGCAAAGATAAGCCGGTAGAGCCGCCCAAAAAAGCTCAGCCCGAAGAAGAAAAGAAAGACCTCACCCACAAAAGGTTTAAACAGGTTCTGTCTGGTGATGACCTGCAGAGCAATATGAAGGCAGAAGAGGCCGAACTTCTTACCAAATATACCGCCGGCACCGGCGAGGGTATCAACGAAGTCGAAAAACTTCTCGAAGGTGACCCTAATAACGTTGACCTGCTTGACTGGCTCGCTTTCATGTATTACAGCAATAATAACATCGATAAAGCTATCGAAACTTATAAAAGAGCGCTTTCAATCAAGCCCGATAACGAAAATCAGCACTATTATCTTGCCAACAGTTATTTCAAAAAGCAGATGATGGCTGAAGCCAAAAAGGCCTGGAGTGAAGTTATCAGAATTAAACCCAACTCCAAAATCGCTAAAAACGCCCAGGAACGTATTGATTTCCTGGCTTCACAGGGCAAATAATCCAATAACTGAAAGGTTTCTATGCCAATCGTTAATCCTCCAGAATTAACGAATTACCATCTGCTTGACCTGATTGGTTGTGGTGGTATGGGCTCTGTGTACATTGGTTTTCAGCTTGATACAGATAAAATGGTAGCGGTCAAACTTCTTGACCCCGAAGTCGCCAAAATTCCTGCTGTTTTGACCCAGTTCAAACAGGAAGGCGATATTCTCAAGGCTCTCAGCCACCCCAATATCGTCAAATTTGTTGCTCAGGGCTGCCAGAATGATTTTCACTATCTGATAATGGATTACGTCAAGGGCTTGTCTCTCGACAGTTTTCCCCTTGGCAACTCGATGACGACCATAGGTGTAAAACAGGCTATCCCAAGCATGGAAGAATACCTGAACGTTTTTATCGGCTGCATGGATGCCCTCAATTACGTTCATAAGAAGGGGCTCGTGCATCGTGACATCAAACCACATAATATTATCCTGCGCGGTGCTGAATATCAGCCGTGTCTGATCGATTTTGGCATTGCAAAGTTTACCAGCCGTGATGACGATCTCAACCTGACCGCCGAAGGCATGTGTACGGTTGCCTACGCCAGCCCCGAACAGCTTACCAACAAGCCGGTCGATTATGTTTCTGACCTCTTTTCTTACGGAGTGGTCATGTACGAAAAGCTGACCGGCCATCTTCCCTTTAAAGGCAAAAGGGCAATGCAGGTGTTTATCGAACAGACCAAATGGAATTTTCCGCCGCCCAGGCAGTTAAATCCAGCTGTCCCGCAAAAACTCGAGCAGATTATTCTCAAACTGCTTTCACGCGACCCGTCACAGAGATACCCAACCGCCGAAATGGTTCAGGGTGAGCTCGAACGCCTTCTCGAAGTTACCAGACAGGGCCGTTCTGGCCTTGGTATCAGCACCATCTCTGATGACATCCGCGGGGTGCAGATTGCCAGAAGAAGCTTTAAAAAGCGAACTCTCAGCGAAGAACAGGCTCTTCTCAAAAGGCAGAGGGCAGAACTGGTCGAAAACCGCCAGAAACTTAAACTTGAAACCACCAAATTCAGACCCGACCAGGAAAAGGTTGAGAGCCTGCAGATGCTCTGTCAGGCCCTGCAGGATGACTACGAACGCCTTGAAGTGCAGCTGAAAATGGCCATGGGCTTCAAAAGTCAGCCGCTGGTTATCGATAAATTCAATGCTATCTTCAAGCTCGAAACCATCGCCTTCGAAAAACGCGGCATACCATTTTCCATCAATACAATTGAACAAAAACTTGCCACCACAGAGGGCGGCGACATTATCGTCGGCAGTATGAATTTCACCGAACGCGCCAAGCGCACATTTTCAATTAACAAAAAAGACTCTTTCCTCGCCTGGGACCACTCCGCCTGGTTTTACGGAGCTTACGAAGAAAAAGATTTCCCGATCTTTTTGATGATTGGTAATAAATCTATGCCCCGCAGCCCGGTTGGTTTCAAGGGTTTTTTCTGGCCCCTTGAATTTCTGATTGCTGTTCAAAAACTTGGCTGGACAGGTGTGGCAATCGTCGAGACCTTCAGAGGGGTCGACAGAGGTGGCAATGCTGTTTTCGCCGAGCACAAAGAAACGATTCTTTTCTCACAATCTTTGTTTGACGAGCTCGATAAAATCCAGGGAAAAATCCCGGGCGGTGAAAAAAAGTGAGTTCTGAAAACACCCAGTTTCGCGAAAAGGTCAGAGCTATTGCCCAGTCATATAAAATTCTTGCCGATGCCAATCGAAATTTTGCCTTTGCAGCCTCAGGCATCGCGGGCTTCAGAAATCTGATCGAACAGCGCAACATGGTTGTTGAAGACCTTGAGGTGCTTGGTGCCGGCCTGCTTGCCGAAATCGAGCAGAAATTTCCAGACAACAGTGCGTCCTGCAGCAATCTTGCTGAAATGGTTCTGACGCTTTCAACGTTGCTTCCAGAGCTTGCAGAAGATTGTGACCTTGTAAAAAAGGCTTTGGCTGAGCTTGTTGAGTCGGATAAGCTCGTCGATAACAGCGTCAGCGGGTTTCGCGATGAAATCAGGGCTGAAATTGCCCGCATACGCCAGGGAGCTCGTGGCCTCAGGGGCTATCGACAAGCCGAAACTTTTGGCAGCTGTTTTATCAACAAGATAAAATAAAAAAGCCTTCACAGCGCTGACTGTGAAAGCTTAATCTAACTTGGTTCGTTTTCCAGATTAAAACATCCCCGGGATATTCATACCGCCGGTAATCTGCCCCATTTCATCCTGGACCATCTCTTTTGATTTGGTCAACCCGGTATTTACGGCGCTCATAACGAGATCCTGCAGGGTTTCAACGTCATCGGGATCTACGGCATCTTTATTTATTTCAATTTTAACCAGCTCCTGAGCCCCGTTAAAAACGACTTTTATAATGCCGCCGCCAACGGTTGCTTCAATGGTCTTGTCCTTGAGTTCATCCTGAGCTTTCTGGATCTTTTCCTGCATTTTCTGAGCCTGCTTCATCAGGCCCTGCATATTGAATCCACCCTTCATAACTGGTCTCCTTGTTTGTTGGATTGTCAGGGAATGATAA
Organism: Candidatus Rifleibacteriota bacterium; assembly: GCA_028691595.1. GTDB lineage: Bacteria > Muiribacteriota > Ozemobacteria > Ozemobacterales > Ozemobacteraceae > Rifleibacterium. Next base: position 498 of record JAQUZA010000184.1, on the reverse strand, counting down.
TAACAGAATCAACGTAAAACCGCAAACTTGCCCCGGTTTTTGCGTTTGCCGGTGGCATAGGGTGAATCTTTTGCTATTTCGACCTGGAAGAAATAGACCCCGTTGGCCAGATGTGCCGGCAACTGCCAGGTGTAAGAATTTTCCCCTTCCTGGCCGCGAATATTGAAGCCCCTGATTTTATCACCGGCAACGTCAAAAATTTCAAGATGGACGTCGGTGGCAAAATTAAGATAGAACCTGAAGGTGACACTGTTTCCGCGGGCCGGGCTCGGATAAACAGCGAACAGTCTGATGCTGTTTTCGGGTTGATAGCGAACTGAGGTTCTTATGGCGGGGTCTGTCAGCGAAATGATTTCTATTTTCTGGCCTGGTAGAACCTTGAGGGTTTGGGCATTCTTATCGCTGGCCTGGGGGCTGATATTGATAAAATTGCGGAAAAGCTCTGAATGAGTGCCATTCTCTTTTAAAACAAGTTCAAAACCAGTCTGGTCAGAATCG
>JAQUZA010000183.1 GCA_028691595.1 Candidatus Rifleibacteriota bacterium | reverse complement strand
TGCTTTTCAATGAATGTTGAAATGGGGCCCTTGGACATGCTTTTTCTCCTGTTGGTGCGATCAAAATACGACCCCTATTTAATACTCCATTACCTCCACAAAATCAACTGCCGCAGTACCATTGGGGTAACCGCTTGTAAATAATTGGCGGGGCGGGTAATATGCTGGTCATGATCAATTCAACCAGTGAAACAGCAATTGTCACCCGGCAGCTCAGCCGGCGGTTCAGCATCAGACTCAAGAGCGAAGGGCTGGCTGCCAGTTTTCGCAATTTCTTTTCGCCGGTTTATAAAACCGTTAATGCTGTTGTCGACCTCGACATGTGCATAAACCGCGGTGAGATCATCGGTTTTCTTGGCCCGAACGGGGCTGGCAAAACCACAACGCTTAAAATGCTTTCAGGCCTGCTGGTGCCAAGCGCCGGCAGCATTGAAGTTCTTGGTTTTAACCCGTTCAATCGCGATCATGAGTTTCTCAAAAGTATTTCGCTGGTAATGGGGCAAAAGCAGAACCTCTGGTGGGATCTGCCACCTCAGGAAACATTTGAAATTCACCGCCGAATTTATGGGCTTTCTGATGAACAATACCGGACACGCATCGATGAGCTGGTCGACATGCTTGAAATAGGTGACTGCCTCGAAACCCAGACTCGCAAACTTTCGCTCGGGCAGCGCATGCGCTGTGAACTGGCCGTTTCGCTGCTGCATCAGCCGGCAATCCTTTTTCTCGATGAGCCCACCATTGGCCTTGATATTCTGATGCAGAAGAAGATCCGCACCTTTCTGCTCGATTACCATCGCCGCTTCAAACCTACGATATTACTGACTTCGCACTACATGGACGACGTGGCCGCACTGGCACAAAGAGTAATTGTCATTAATAACGGTGGCAAGATTTTTGACGGCCGCCTAAGAGAGCTGACCGACCGCATGCGTCCCGAGAAAATCATGACGGTTATCATCAATAATGGCGAGTTTCCATGCCAGCTGCGCGAAGGTTGTCGGCTTATTCACCGCGAGGGCCAGCTTTTTCGCTTTCTTGTGAATCGCGAACTGGTTGGCGAACTGGCCGCCTGCCTCTATTCGACCGGTCAGATTGCCGATCTTACCATTGAAGATGCACCTCTTGAAGAAATCATCGGGCAATTGTTTACCGCTGCAAATGCTTCTGCTGCTGCAATTACCGTCAGCCAGACGAATGTTTAAAATCATGAGCAATGTTTCGGCGCATCTGGCAACTCTGAAAGCCCATTTCAAAATCATCTTTACCTATAGGGGCATGATGCTGATTCAGTCTGTCAGACTCATTCTACTGCCACTGGTGCTCGCTTCAGCCTGGCTGTCTATTGAAAAAACTGCGGGCAACCCCTATTCTGACGCTGATTACCTGCTTTACTATCTTATGGTGCCCATTATACTCAATCTGACTGACAGCAGACTGGTTTTCAGGTTTCCGATGGCGGTGCGTGACGGCTCACTCAGCCGGGAACTGCTCAAACCTTTTCCACCCCTTTCCGGGTATGCCCTCGAAAGTATTGCCAACAACCTGATTCAGCTTGTCTACCTTTTACCTTTCACGATGCTGGCCGGGTATGCGGTCAAAGACAGGTTGCTTCTCGGGCATATCAATATGCAACTGCTGCTACTCGTCTTTATAGCAGTTATACTTGGTGGGCTGGTGCGCATGCTGATTTCAGGCTCTATATCTCTGGTCGGCTTCTGGCTGGAAGACGTTACCACCCTGAACCTGGTTTTGAACGGCGGCATCTGGGCACTGCTTGGCGGCATGATCGTGCCGGTCGCCACGTTTCCAGATCAGATCAGAAAATTTGCAGAGCTGCTGCCATACCGCTATATGCTCAGTTTTCCCATTGAAATTATAACCGGCCGCCTCTCTACAGCTGAGATATGGCATGGTTTCAGCATCATTGTCTTCTGGGCCTGCATTTTTGGGCTCATCATGCGCCTGATCTGGAAGCGTGGACTAAAGGTTTATTCAGCCTATGGTGGTTAACGTGCGACAGCCGGCAATAATTTTTAAACTCTGGAAAGCCTCGATAATGCAGGCACTTGAATACCGTGCCAGTTTTGCCTTTTCGATACTGGCTAACTTTTTTGATTTTATTTTCGGGTTGCTGCAATATCTGGTTTTCTTTACTGCGGCCCAGAGCATTGCCGGTTGGTCATCTGAGCAAATGCTGGTTCTTTATGGTGTTTTCATGCTGATATTTGCCCTGCAGTTTATTTTTCTCTACCCGAACCTGGTATCCATGGGCGACATGGTCAATTCAGGCAATCTCGATCTGCTGCTGACCAAGCCGGTAAACGCTCAACTGCTGCTTTCGTTCAGACGGATTTCTCTTGAAGAACTCGGCAGCATGGCCACTGCCACCGCTCTGCTCATCTGGCTGGTCATTAACGGCACCATAAATATTACCCCAATGACATTTATCCTGTTTCCGCTGGCGATGCTTTCGTCGATGCTGCTGGTATACTGCCTTTTTCTCATGCTCATGAGCATGGCGGTTCTGCTCGAAAGACTGGACAATATGGCGCAACTGATGTGGTCATTGTTCGCACTCTGCCGCTACCCGGTTGATGTCTACCCTTCGCGCCTCAGATTCATGTTTTTCAGCTTTATGCCGATTGCCTATGTTTCGTCAGTGCCGGCATCGGCTCTTCTCGGCAATGCATCGGTCTCTCAGGTTATTTCAGGTATAATAATAGCCCTGACGGCTACAATCGCCTGCACACTATTCTGGCGACGAACCATCAGGGCTTATACTTCAGCTGGTGGCTGAATCTAACCGTGCAAAAACCGGTTCAAATACCGCTTTTTGCAGCGGCCGCTTCTTTCTTCGCAATTTCGTCCGGGAACAATGACTGCGCCTTTTTTTTAAGTTTTTCATCAAGAACGGGTGTCCAGGTCAGGGTCAGTTTTCCGTCGGCATAAACCCCGGTGACCTTGTAGTTCTTGCGGATTTCCATGGTCAGACCACCCTCAGTCACGCTGAAAAGATAACCATAACGATCTGACATGCCCTTATAAAAATCACTTGTCTGCTCAAGACTGGTGCCGATCGACAAAACACATTCACCGATCAGCTCACGGTCAGACGAACTCAGGCGCTCAGCAAATGGCGGGGTGTCAATATTCCTGGTCATGCTTCCATCATAAAGAACGATGTAATTACGCTGACTATGCCACTGATAACCATAATAGATACCGATTCCGCCAACAATCAACAGTAGAATAAAAACGACAGCCAAAAAACCACGATTATTTCGCCGCATCTGCATAATTGTTCTCCTCACAAAACTGCTCAGCTTATCGGCAGACAGCTATCATTTTTATACCAGTCTATTAACTCTTTCGTCAATTATCCGACCGTCCTCAAGAGTGATGACACGATCGGCAAGAGCTCCCAGAGCCAGATTGTGAGTAGTTACAATGATCGCAAGATTTTTTTCCAGCACCAGCCGGCGAAACAATGCAAACACCGCCTCGCCGTTTCCCTTGTCGAGATTGCCTGTTGGCTCGTCAGCGATTATTAGCTTTGAATCAGCTATCAAAGCCCGCGCAATCGCGACCCGCTGCATCTGACCGCCAGACAATTCTCTGGGAAGGTGGCCGGCACGGTTCTCGAGATCTACCATTCTGAGTACCCCCAGCGTTTTTTCGCGATCTACCGGCCGCTGAAGAAACATCAGCGGCAGTTCAACATTCTCGGCCACGGTTAAAGTCGGAAGCAGATGAAATTTTTGAAATACATAACCAAGTATGCCCTGCCTGACCTTTACCAGGTCTTCTTCTGCCAGACCAGCAACCGATCGGCCATCGATCTGCAGTTCGCCGGCATCAGGAGCATCAAGGCAAGAGAGAAGGTTGATCAAAGTGGTTTTGCCAGACCCGGATGGGCCAAGAATCGACACCATTTCGCCGGCGTGAATTTCAAGGTCAACACCGTCAAGAGCTTTTATAGTTTCGATACCGCGACGATAGTGCTTCTTCAGGCCCCTCGCCACGACAATCGCCTTATCAGAACCCGGATTTTTATTATTCATTTTGTTCTCCTGACTACTCGCCTTCACGAATTGCTTCTACCGGCCGCATTGACGCAGCACGCCAGGCAGGATAAAGACCGGCAAAGCACCCTGCCACCGCAGAGCCAAGCAGTGCCACAAGCATGACTTCGGGCGTAATTGCCACCATTGTTCCTTTGGTGCCGAAGTCAATCAATGATTGAATGGCCTTTTCGACAAGGCTCGTGCCTGAAAGAGCCAGAAGCACACCCGCGACACCGCCCCCAAGACAGATTGCCATGGTTTCGAGCCAGATAATCTGAAATATGTCGCTTCTGGTTGCGCCTATTGCTTTCATGATGCCGATTTCACCAGTGCGTTCAAAAACGCTCATCAGAATTGAATTGATTACCCCGATGACCGCAACGATAATTGCGACTACCGCTACCGAGGCAATCATGGTCTGGGCGGTTTCAACAAGACTTACGAGGGTAGTCTTGACCTGCTGCAGGCCAACAACCTGAACTTCAGGCAGTTTTGCCCAGCGCTGCTCAAACTGGCGCAAAGCCAGCCCTGAGAAATTCTTGAGTTTGAAGCCAACAATGGTAAGTTCGCTGGGCCGGTTAAACAGCCTGCGGGCCTCTTTGATCGGCATAAAAACCGTGCCGTCGTCCTGGGTGCCGGTGCGTTCGAGAACACCAACAACCTTCAGTTCTGTCATAACAGGCTCCACCTGCCCATAAGGAGTGATCGTAACAAAATACGCGTCACCCACCTTGCGTTGCTCATATTCGGCAACTTCAAAGCCCAGAACCACTTCGCCGGTGCTATCATCGCCGAACCAGCGGCCACCTTTATAACCAGCCCCCTCAGACATGGTCATCCAGGGCTTCATATCTATGAAACTCTGAACCTCAATACCTGAAATAATCGCAAATGAAGAGCCAGATTCGCCGCTGATCCCTGAGGCTTCCTTCTCGGCAACGCCGACAAAAATAGGAGTTATAGCTGAGATATCAGGGTCTGATCTAACCTGATCATAGGTGCTGGCCGGCAGATAAACCAGACCGGTACCACCCTTGAGCATCATGGTGGCCGCTTCGTAGGGGCATCCCTTGGCCATAATCATCACCTGAAAACCCAGTTTATCGATACTTGTATCGATCGAACGCCGGTAACCAATATTGAAGCCGATAAGGCTCACGGCAACCGCCACTGCCAGGGCAATTGCCAACACCGTCAACCCGGTTCGCACCGGCCGACGAAAAAGATTTTTAAAGGCAAATGCTACGAAACGCATGATTTCACTCCCTTACTGTTTTACCAGTTACAACTATTGAGCCCAGCAAAACAAATGTCGGTTTAAAAGGCCGGCGCAGCCTTTCAGCCGGGTTATTTTTTAGCGCGCCTTTTGCGTGACTGGTATTAGAAAAATTCTGCGCCTGTGCCCACAAGCTCAAGTTCATCTTTGTTCTTCAACAGCCGCCCTTCAACCCTGACACTTTTTCCGACCCATTGTGGGAACTTGATGCCCATGTGGCCGAGTTCTATCTTCACCTGTTTGCCGGAAGCATCGTCAAGATAGAACCAGCATCCAGAACTGGGGCATTGCCGGGTTATCCGGCCCTCCATAACCACCGCGCCGCTCATATGCCGGTCAGCATCAGCGTAAGCCTCGGCCATTTTTACCACCGGGGCATCTGCTGCGATTGCCGCCCCATAATGACTGGGAGCTTTTAATCTATATCCCAGCCACAGCGCCAGACACAGGCCCACAGAAGCACAAAAAATCAGTATTTTTTTCATACTATTGTCCTTTACTGCTCAGAAGCTCGACTGTTCTCTTATAGAATGGCTCAAACAGCCGATTGTAGATAAACATATCAAGCAAAATCAGGTTTTTTCTGATACCACGCACCGAAGCGGCAAAGTCAGGCCCGTGCCGCTGCTCGCCGGCACTGTCGAGAATCTCGTTAACCTTATCAACTTTGCTGTCCGGCTCAACCTTCCTGAAATAATCATGTTTGTAAAAATCACCCAGAGTAAGACCGGTGAATCGTTTGCGAAAGTCGCGGTTCTTGAGGGCCTTTGCCTCAGGGCTTTCGAGGCGTTGAAAGAAGAAATTTTCAATGCCGCCGGTTTTTGGATCTGTAGCCAGAAAGACCTGAATTACACCACCCCGCCCCGGAACATTAACACCATGAACAATACCTATGAGTTCGTTCCCTTTAAAAACGGTGTAAACAGTATAAGGCGTTTCGTATGCCTCATAAACCGGGTCGAGATCAGAACCAAGCCTTTCTTTAAGTTCGGCGAACAGCTTCTGGCCATCGGGAAAGTGCCGGAACTCGCGAATCTCTTCCTTGAAGCTGGTGACCTCAGGAAAGAGGAACTTTAAATCCTGGGCCGGGTTATTCAGGGTACAGCCAATCGCGCCATACGATGCGACCGCATGCCAGAAAAGTCCCATAACAACCAGCAAAATTTTCAAACTTTTCATAACCGCTCCTTACATCCTACTAATGGTCTGCCACAGTTGAATTGCATGCTTTTCCGT
>JAQUZA010000182.1 GCA_028691595.1 Candidatus Rifleibacteriota bacterium | reverse complement strand
ACCAGCCAGATTACCGGTCAGCGAAGCCAGCACAATTAAAACGACGAATAGCACAATAAACTCACCGAAACCATGCCGCTGGTTCGCGGTGCCGCTCTGTTGCGGGGAATAAGCTCTCTGGCCCCCCGCCCTTTCGGGTTCTTGTTCAGCCGGCATGTGGTCGTATTTTTCGGCGAGCAGAACAGGTGGGCGGCTCTGATTCTGCGGCCCGACCGGTACAGCTTCAGCTGAGGGCTGCTTTGCTGCTTGCGGTGTTTCGCCGGCTGGCAGCAGGCCGGTTTGAGGTTCTCCAGCGACCGCTGCTGGTGAGAACGCAGTTGCATCAACCGCTTCGGCCGGCAACTTTTTATCAGCCTGTCTCTGCAGTTTTTCACGCAGCTGCCGCGCCGTTTCGCGAAAGTCAGTCGAACCGGCCGCCGTCTTTTCGTGCCGGTATTTTTCTTTCAGCTGCAATATTTTCTCTCTGGCCGCCGGCGAAAGCCCCCACCCCGCCGCACAGATGAAAACAAACGCCAAAAACAGCACACAACGCCAGATTCTCATCACTCTCTCCCCGCCTGCCGGAAACAGTCTCAATTATATCTAAGTTCCCGGCATGTTCCTCATTCAAATTTCTGGCAAAGCATCTTTTTAGTCCAGTCGATTTGCCATCACATTAATCAAACTACCGCATTCCTGCATTTGTTGCAAATGCAGTATGCGAGAACGACCATTCAAAGAACTTTTCAGGGTCTGGTAAAACTGCTTCCCGGTTTTTTTAGTTGAATCGATTCGGGTTCTGGTTTAGAATCCCGGCATGGCACCAATTTTTTACCGCAAACTGGTTAGAGACCGGATTCCTGAAATAATCGAGGATGAAGGAAAAAAAGCTGTAAAAAATACCCTGCAAAAGGCTGAGCGCGAATATTTTCTTCGCCTGAAACTGCTCGAAGAAGCCCATGAACTTTTCAAGGCCAGAGACAGCGGCGAATTTGTCAAAGAAGCCGCTGATGTATTCGAAGTCATCATGGCACTCGCTGAGCATCATTCGGTTTCTATGGCCAGTATCGAAGAAGTCAGAGCCAAAAGAGCCAGAGCCCGTGGCGCTTTTAAAGACAGTGTCTATCTGCATGCTGTTTACGCTGCCGATGAAAAACTCCCTGACAATGTCTCCAATACAGGTTTTTTGCTGAATCCTTTCGTGGTTTCCAATTCCAGTTCGCCAACGATAATTGAAGTTCTCAGACAGGAACTCGCAGAAAGCATTGAATGCAGCATAGCCAGCGCCTTTCTGACCAGAGGCCTGATCAACCTGCTGAAGCGCCCAATCGAGGAATTTCTGGCGCGGGGCGGCAAGCTGAGCCTTCTCACATCAATAATGAATGACTTCAACAATCCCGAAGATCTTCTGCATATAAAGGCAACTCACCCCAGCCTGCAGCTCAAAATTTTTTACCCATTAGAAAATAGCGGCGAAAAAGGTTTCACCGATGCACCGCCACCTTTCCATCTAAAATGTTTTCTTTTTACCAAACAGGATGCAAGAAATTCTCTGATCATCGGCTCTTCAAACATGACGGCCGGCGGCCTGCTCAACAACGAAGAATGGAATTTCTTCTCCAATTCAGAGGTTAACCTGCCTTTCGCAAGCAATGATGAAAGATCGGTTTTTCAGATCGCACAGCAGAACTACCAGAATTACTGGGAAAATTCTTCGCTAGAGCCAGGCGAAGAATTTATGGCCTTCTACCGCAAAAGATTCGAGCGTCACAACCAGATGAGACGCGAACTGCAGCAGGCGATGACGGATGAAGAAAAACCTTCAGCAACCTGCCGGCCCAGACCACGACCGAGTCAGCGCGAAGCTCTTGCAGGTCTCGCCGAACGCCGCAATAATGGCGTAAAAAGAACGGCCGTAATAGCTGCTACCGGCCTTGGAAAAACGCATCTCGCCGCTTTTGACTTTCTGCAGAGCGGCTTCAAATCAGTTCTTTTTCTGGTGCACCGCGCCAATATTCTAGTCAAAGCCCGTGAAACCTTCAGACAGGTGCTGGGCGACAATTCTTTCGGCGAACTTCTGACCGGAGATACACCTGTTGCAGACAGAAAAAGAATGGCAGAAACTTCCAGAGGCATATTTGCAATGGTGCAAACCCTTTCGCAGCCGAGCTTGCTTGAGCTTTTTTCGAAGCAGCATTTTGACTACATAGTTTTCGATGAGTTTCACCACGGCTATGCACCCACTTACAAACGAGTTCTCGAATATTTTGAAAGCAGATTTTTCCTGGGCCTGACAGCGACCCCTGAGCGTCTCGATGGCCGTGATGTTCTTGAACTGTGCGACTATGATATTGCCTACGAAATGCGCCTCTTTAAAGCCATCGATCAGAAATGGCTGACACCCTTCCAGTATTACGCGATCTATGACCCGACCGATTACAACCAGATACGCTGGACCGGAACCGGCTACGATGAGCAGCAACTGGAAGCAGCTCTCAGCAGTGATACCAGAGCGGAGATTATCATCAACAATCTCAAGGCTTACCTTCCGGCTTTCGGCAGCAGAATCAGGGCGCTGGCTTTCTGCTCAAACAAGGGGCACGCAAGATACATGACTGAGGCTTTCAAAAGAGCCGGCCTGGCTGCGGAATGTCTGCTTGGAGAATCCAGCGATGCAGAGCGGGAAAAGACAATTTCCCGCCTACAATCAGAAAATGATGCCCTGCAGATAATCTGTTCCGTCGATATTCTTGGCGAAGGAATCGACATACCGGCTGTCAGTCACGTGCTGCTGCTAAGGCCGACTGAATCACCAACCGTTGTATTACAGCAGCTGGGCCGTGGTCTAAGAGTCGTGCCAGGCAAAGACTTTCTTGTAGTGCTTGATTTTGTGGGCAATTTCAAAAATTCCCATATTATTCCTTCGATTTTTTCCGGTCATTATTTTTCGACAGATGAAAAGCCGCTGAAGGCTCCGGTCAGTTTCGTTCTGCCGAACGGCTGCTCTGCAGATGTAGATACCAGGGTCACCCGCATCTGGGAAGATGAAATCAGAAAGAAGCTTTGCCTGAAGCCGGAAGAAATTCTTAAGGAAGCCTACCTGGCTATCAAAGGCCGACTTGGCAGATCGCCCACCCTGTTGGATTTCATTGCGAACCGTGAAAGCGAAGATTCTGGTGACCTGGTCAAAATTTTAAAAAAATGGTTACAAAACCGAAAAGCAGTCGACAAAGCCAAAAATTTGCCAACTTTTGTGAACTGGCTGAGGGCCAAGGAAATGGTCGATGATCTTTCCCTGTATGAAAAAAATCTCCTGGGCACGCTCGGAGAAGAGTTTTTGCAGCATATCGAAAATGATCTCAGCCCCAAAAAATCTTATAAAATGGTTGTTCTCAAAGTTCTACTGGCAGATAAGAATGAACGAACTGCCTGGCCAATAGATTGGATTGCTGAAGGTTTCAGAAATTACTACCTAAGTCATCCGGCTCATTTAGGCGATTGTTCACTGCTTGAGGATGAAGAGCAGCCTGAAAAAGTCAGTTTCAAAAAGTTTGTGACTCTGGTCAAGGGTATGCCGCTCGACAAGCTGTCAAACTCGCCCGACAAGTATTTTGAACTCGATGCCGCAAGAGGTTCTTTCGAGCTGAAGGAAGCCATCAGAGACTTCTGGAGCCAGCCTGACTTCCGCCGACTGGTTCTGGAAAGGGCTGACTATGCTCTTGCTCTCTATTTCCGGCGGCCGACAAATCAAAGTAAGTCAGACAGAAAAGCCCCCCCCGGCATCGTCGAAAAAGTTGAAAATTTTGCCCCTGAGCCTCTACCGAAAACTGTCGATGCTGGTGAAGATACAATTGAACTGCCATTTTATTACGACCTCAAGGTTGCGGCCGGTAGGCTGAACCAAACCTTTTCTGCTGAAAAACACTCAGAAGCGATGGCGGTTCCCAAAACCGGCAATTATTCACCAGATCGGCATTTTGTGGTTAAAATTAGCGGCAATTCGATGAATGGCGGCAAAAGCCCAATTAAAGACGGTGACCTGGTCATTCTTGAAAAGATTACCGCGACCAGCGCCGGCAGTCTGAACGGTCAGATTGCCGCCGTTGAATACCATGATGAATACGGCAGCACCGCATACGCCCTCAAAAAAATCAAAAAAACTGGCAACCAATACTTCCTCGTCTCAAACAACAAAGACTTCAAAGAAGTCCTTATAGATCCAGCACAAATCAAACCCTTTGCCCGTTACATAAAATCTCTGAAATAGCGCATGGACAAGGTCGCGAAATTGCCATTATTTTCAAGGCATCTTTATTAAAAAAAATGCACGGCTGTTGAAAGATTAACTCACCAAACGTATCATGCGGCAATTTTTTCGAACAGATTTTCGAGATGATATGAGAGATATTGCAGGTTACCTGGGTAGATTTGCCTTAGTCTAAGGTTCTGGTTAATTGCCATTTTTTCGGCATCTTCGCGGGATAATTTATTCGAAATGACTATTTTGCCGGTTGTTTCAAAGCCAATAAAGCCTCTGTCAAAAGCTTTGTTAAGCGCAGGATTCAATAGAAGGCCATTATATGGTGTCAACCGCTCTTCGTTGTTCGATTCCCGCCATGGCTTGATGTGTGATGCATGAAGGAATTCCAGGTTTTCTACACCAGTTACAGAACACTTTCCCCATATCTTTATCAGATTTTTTCTAAAATTATTCTGGCCGACCCGAACGGTTGTTAGTTGCTCTCTGTCAGTTTCATGCAATGCAATGAATTCGCTTGCACTTTGGTCGATGGATTCGTAAGTCACAGTTTTCGCAGCGGAAACTTCTGCTGGAGTTAGAGAAAATATAAATTCGCTCGGCTTATCAAAGCGGTTTACATATTCAGTCAGAAATATTCGACCCATATAGATAAACGGTGAATGATGACGGTTTCTGAAGAATAATACTATTTCATCCTCATTTTCTGAAGCTTTCCTGATTCGTTCGTCTGAGCCGTGGCGTGATTCGCCCTCCCAATAAAGAAATCCATTGTCAATGAAATCTCTATACTGCGTCAAGCTTGCCTGCTTTTCTTTGGTTACAAAAAGTATTATGAGTCTACTTCCTGATGGGGTCACTACACCTTTGGCAATTGCTCGAAAGTCTGCATAGCCAAGAAGCGAAGCGATATGCTTTCGCTCATAGGCTTGACCAACTGTCAGTTGTTGCTGAAAACTCAACATGGTTTACTGGGACTACACTCTTTAAGGTTTTTCCCAGGGTAACGCGAAATGCATTCTGCTTCAACTCTGAAGATTTTTTGTCTATGATTCTGCCCCAACTTATTGACTTTGCGAGGAATTGGCATAACCTCAGCGCCCTACTGGTTCAAGCTTTTGCCGCTGTAAATCTCTACCGATTCTTTCGAATCGCTAATCCATACATGCAAAAAAACTATTTGGCTTGTGGTTGTTTTTTGGTAAAATGGCTGCAGAAGACCCGAATTAAAAAGAGCGGTGGCCAATGATAACAGAGAGAGTTCTTGAGCAGGAAAACCTCGCGCTGCAGGATAAAGCAGTTTTTCTTGCAGATTTTAGTGACAATGCCCCTGTAGATGCCAGGCAACAGGTGGCGGGTTATCATGATTTTTTCACCCGCTGCTTTTATCAGGAAATTGCAGCTGTGGGCCTGGTAATGGCTGCATTCGCGCTCGCCTACCTGTTCTGCCATCTGGCAGGCCTCGAGTATGGCAGTTTTCTGCACGGCAAGATTCTTTATACGGTTTTCGTTCTCTGCAATGTTTATGCCGCCGGCCAGTGCTTCTACAGCTGGGCGGTTCTCGGCAGCAAAAGCATCGCCCGCGATTACATGTTTTTCTGGGCCGTGGCTTTTACGGGTGCCGCAATCGGCAATTTCATCGACTTTGCCATCTGGGCCGGAGAAATCGGGCCTTTCAAGCAGAACATGCTGAACAACCTGATTTTCGTGTTTTCCCTGATCCTGTCTTTCCCGGGCATGCACTTTCTGGCTCAGGTCTGCCAGGTGAGAATAACGATGCAGCCCGCCCTGTATTTCCTGCCCCTGGCCATAACCTTCGCCGTGATTCCAACCTATATGAACTATGCGGTTCTGCACCGGATCTTCGATGCCGGCAGTGCCCTCGATATCAGCCGCATTCCCAACATTAAAGAGTTTCTCTTTGGCATATTTTATGCCCTTGTAGCTGGCTATCTCTCTTCGTTAAGTCTTTTTATCTGGCAAACGGGAAAAGGCAGACTTGTGTATTCGGCCCGCCTGATCGCTGCCGGCACCGTTGTTTTCAGCTTCGGCTGCGCCATTTACGCTGGCCTGTTTCCCACAATTCCATTACTCCACATCCCCGGAAACCCGGTACACATACCGATCGCCCTGGGTTATGTTCTCGTGGCGCTCGGGCTGCGCCGATCCGAGAAAACGATAAAATTTCTTATGGACCCCGAAGCAGAAAAACTGCCGCCGGTGACGACCCTTGTTGAAATTTTTGGCGAAAATGAGGGTTTTGCAGTTTACAAGCGCCTTGAAAATAATATCAGAACCACCCTGCTCGAGTTGTCGAAATCGCGCGAAGAAACCCAGATGAAACAGGAAGAAATC
>JAQUZA010000181.1 GCA_028691595.1 Candidatus Rifleibacteriota bacterium | reverse complement strand
ACTCCGTGGGAGAGTCGGTCGCCGCCAGGTCTATAAGAGCCTCGTAACTTTGGTTGCGAGGCTCTTTCCCTTTTCAGATGGCTCTTATTGCCGCCAGGCAATTAGAGCCATGTGATCCCGCGAAGGCGGGATAGCCCAGCCTTGTCTGCGTCGCTGCGCCCGACCCTCCCACGCGTGGGAGGCAGGCGCGCACTGCATCCTCAGGCGCGCCTGCATACGGCACATCCTGTGCCAAACTCGGTCGCCGAAACCTCGAACCTGTTACCATTTTTGGCGGCCTGTAAACGGCCGACTTTTTACCTGACGACCTCTAGGCTAAACTATGTATACAGCCATCCTGGCGCAAAACTCGGTCGCCGAAACCTCGAACCTGTTACCATTTTTGGCGGCCTGTAAACGGCCGACTTTTTACCTGACGACCTCTAGGCTAACCTATGTATATAGCCCATCCTGTGCCAAAACTCGGTTGCGTTAGGTTTTGCGTTGTTGCTTGATCTTAATGAATTTTTTTTTCGAATTCAATAAGGTTGATTCAATTGGGGGAAAGATGGGTAGGGGTTCAGCATGCTGAACCCCTACGGTTAAACGTTACCGGAAAAATTAATCTCGCAAATTTTTTGGTTGCTATAAAAAGGTAAAACAACACCATATCCCACGCAAAATCAATCCTCGACCACGTGTCTGTGTTATGGTATCGCCTTGTTGTGTGAATCTCATTCGGGATTTGAAAAAAACGAGTTGCTAAAAATCTTCTTATGACTAAATATAAAATTAGTGATATTCTGTACAGGCGTGGGAATCTTTAGCAGTATAAGAGAGAGAAACAGAGATGAATACTTTTAGAGTTCGAATAGATCAGCTGCAGCCTTCTTCTCCCTATTTGAGCCGTGCCAGACTAGATACAATCATGCGCAATACGGCGTTTCTTCTCAAACCCGTTGCTGTGAGAGAACTAAACGGCAGGCTCTGTGTCATCGAGGGTCATGAGAGACTTCTGGCACTGCAGAATCTAGGATCGGTTGAGGTCGATGTTTACGTCGATGAATCCGACAAAGACATCGATATCTGGAAACAGTGCGTTGAAATGTGCATGCAACAAGGCATTGCTTCAATCCACGATCTTGAAGAACGCCTGCTGAGCCCTTCTGGCTACCTGCAGCTCTGGATCGAACGCAAACGCGAAATGCAACGTCAGATGACCCAGTCGCAGTAGTTACTTAACCGCCTCGTTGCTGGCTTTTTCCCGAAGAGTTCTGGTGGCCTTTTCAGTCTGGGCAATACGTCTTTGAAGCCCGGAAATCTCTGCACGTATCTGGCTGAGCTGATCTTGCTGCCTGTTTGCACGACCTCTGTAGACGTAAAAACGGTTTAACGCTGCATCGCTGCTGATTCCCGTGTTTGGTTGCCCTGAATATGGGTTGGCAATCTGGCCTTGAGTAGGCGTGTTGTCTCCCCCCCAGCTCCCCTCCGGAAACGTCGTCGCACTCGGGTCGGGGGTGCCGGTTTGATAAGCTCCCGGGTAATAGTGCTGCCTGCGGTATCTGGCCGCGCTGCGCACAGATGAATACATGTTTTCGAGAACTTCTTTTTCCTGTTGTTGCAGGTAGGCAAGGCGTTCCTGAAGTTCTTCGAGCTCTGCTGAATTATCTTCAATCTGAGTCTGCATATCGGCAAGTTTTCCGGCCTGTAGATACTCTGCAAGATCCTGGCGGCGCAATTGCCGGTTTGCCTTGATAATACCTTTTTGCCATTCTGTAATATAGGAAAGCTGCTCGCGCAGCCGTTCTGCTTCATCTGCTGCCAGCTGGCGGTCGCGGTCAGCGGTTGCGATGCTGGCGGCTTCTTCGTAGTATTTGATTGATGATTCCAGGTTTCCTATCAATATATTTTCGAAAAAACCCCGCCGGCAGAGCGTGGTAAGATCGTTTTCGCGGTCAGGGGCCCGATATTTTTCAAGCAGTGCCATTGCCAGGCCGTGGTCTTCGTGCCTGAGAATGCTGTGGTCAGCGATAATAGCGCTTTCATAAAAATCGACTGCTTCTGTTCGTTTTCCGCGCCGCCAGGCTTCCAAAGCCTGTTTAAACAATTCTCTGCCCCTGGCAGGGTCTGCTTCCTGGCCAATTACCAGACACGAAAGATCTGAAGGTTCAACAGTTTCCTGGGCTGTGATTGGCCCGCAGACCAGCATGCCTGCCATCGCCAGAAAAATTATGCTTCTCTTCATCGTTGTTTCTCCTTCTGACAAGCTTTCAAAAAGGTATACAAACCGGTAATTTAAACGTCATTCACGCGCAGGCGTGAATTCATCGCGAGCAAACTGATTGGTATCAGGCAGACTTTGCCAATCACCCTCAACCCTGAAGATTCATGGTTTGATCAATGAAAATTGCGGGGTTCATCAGGCGTGGAGAACCACTTACTACAGGTTTGAATTGCATTTGATCGAGTATCTCGCTCTGCAGGTCGATGCCGGGGGCGATTTCAATAAGTTGCAGGCCTTCTTTTTCAAGTTTGAAAACGCCGCGTTCTGTGACGTAAGTGACTTCAGTTCCCTTTTCCAGTGCGTATTTGCCGCTGAAGGTTATCTGTTCGACCTTTTTTACAAACTTGGCGGTTTTGCCTTCACTGAGAATCTTAATGCGGCCGTCTTTCTGCTCGGTTTTGAGGCCATCGGCCGTAAAGGTGGTGCAGAAGACCACCCGGCGGGCGTTCTGGGTAATATTTATAAAGCCACCGCAACCGGCAAATTTTGGCCCGAATTTGCTGACGTTTACGTTTCCCTCTTCGTCGATCTCACCTGCGCCAAGGTAAGCTATATCAAGCCCGCCCCCATCATAAAAGTCGAACTGGGAAGGCTGGGGCAATACCGCTGAAGGGCTGTATGAAGCTCCGAATGACAGCCCTGAGGCCGGAAGCCCGCCAATCGGACCGGACTCAACCGTAAGGGTCATTTTATCGCGCAGGTTCTCTTCTCTGGCCACGTTGGCAACACCTTCGGGCATGCCAATGCCAAGGTTAACCGTACAATTGCCGAGAGGCAGAAGCTCGATCATGCTGCGCCGGGCAATAAGCTTGCGAATGCTCATTTCCATGGGTTTGAAAAGTGAATCTTCAGGAAACTGCACCTGCCCGGAATAGTAGGGGCAATATTGCTCAAGAAAGGTCTGCATGTGCAGTTGGGGTTCTTTGACCATATCGACCAGCACCACATAATCTACGAGAATACCGGGAATCTGCACAAAAAGCTGATTGATGCCGCCGCCACGTGCCAGCCGCATCACCTGGCAGATAACGATGCCACCGCGCTGTTTGGTGGCCATTGCCTGTGAAAGTGCATCGAGAGGTGCAACTTCCTGTTCCATGCTGATGTTGCCGAATTCATCGGCGGTGGTGCCGCGCAGCAGACAGACATCGATACCGAAATGTTTGTAACGAAGATAGTCGTGCTCGTCAAACTTAACCACTTCAACAATGTCTTCGACGGTGCGCTTGTTGATCTTGCCGCCCTGCAGGCGTGGGTCTACGTAAGTTTGCAGGCCGACATGTGTTATGGTGCCGGGTTTACCAGCGGCGATGTCACGAAACATATGCGAAATGACACCCTGAGGCAGGTTGTAGGCTTCAAGCTTGTTTTCAAGAGCGAGGTTGCCAAGACGGGGGGCCAGGCCCCAATGACCACCGACAGCGCGTTTAACCATGCCGTCATTGCCGAAATGGTTCAGGCCGCGTGTCTTACCATCGCCCTGGCCGGCAACAAAGTATAGTTCAAGGTCGCGTGGGTGACCTTCGGCAAGAAAACGCTGCTCAAGGGCCGAAGTCAGTGCCTCTGGGTGGCCGCTGCCGACGAAGCCGCCGACTACAACGCGGTCATTATCTTTTACCAGTGAAACGGCCTGTTCAACGCTTATTAATTTTGACTTCATTTTCCTCTCCATTTTATGCTCTTGAATTTATTCATCGAGATATTTCTTCATTGGTTCAATCAGATAGTCGGTTTCGAAAAGGCAAGAAAGGTGCCCGTTGCGGCTGTTATAGTAGCTGACCTGGCAGTCAGGCAGCAGTGGTTGTGCTTCTTCGGCCTGTTCTCGGGTGAACATCAGGTCAGATTCGTCGATGATCATCCTGACCGGCGTCTTTATTTTTCCAAGAGCGCCGGCCAGCGATTCGCCAGGTTGACAGAGGTCGAAGAGGGTGTTGGCCTTGGCGATATAGATGTAGGCATTTGGGTCAAAATACTGCATGCGGGTGACCACTGACTGCTCGATGCCTTCTTCGACAAGAAATCTGCCTTTGAAGCTGAGTGCCGGGTTTTCGGTAGTCAGGAAAAATGGATCGGGCACTTTGCGGCCGAAGCAGGTTTCAGCCCAATGATCGGTGCGGGTTGCGGTCAGCAGCATTTTAAAAGCCAGCAGCAGACCTTTGATCGGGGCTTCCTGACCGTAATAATCGCCATTCTGCCATCTGCTGTCGAGCATGATGGCTTCGATACCAAGCTGGTTCGGCACCATAAGACATGCCGGGCGCACCATCGGCGTGGCAACGACGGCAATGATCTTTTCTACCATTTCGGGAAAATACTTCGACCAGAGATATGCCTGCAGGCCGCCCATCGATGGGCCCATTACGAAGCGCAGTTTTTTGATGCCGAGATGATCGATAAGTTTGCGCTGCAGCATGACAACATCGTCGAGAGTAAAAATGGGAAAGCTCATGCCGTAGGGTTTGCCGGTTTCTGGGTTAATGCTGGCCGGCCCGGTGGTGATGACCGTTGGGCTGTTGTAGTTGATATTGCTGATGCAATCGGAACAGACGACAAAATATTTTTCGGTATCGATGACTTTGCCCGGGCCGATCAGGGTATCCCACCAGCCGGGGGCGGCATCTGACTCACTGTATCTGCCGGCAGCATGGCCATGGCCGGTGAAATACTGGCAGACCAGAATGGCATTGTCGCCGGCGGCGTTCAGCCGCCCGTAAGTTTCGTAGCCGAAAGTTATCGGAATAGTTTTTTTGCAATGCAAAAAAGTATGGTTTCCGGCATCAAAGCTGTGTTTCGTGGTCAGCATCCTCGCGTTCCCTTTCGCAATTGTTTGTTGATTTTTTGCTATTTTATACCAAAACGCTTGCCTGAAGCAATTCTAAAAAATGCTGCAAATAAAAAAGCCTGTCACTGCGAGAAGCGTAGCGCCGAAGCAGTCTCGATTCTACATGCAGGATTTCTTTGGTTTTGCATCTTCCGCGACGGCCAGGAATGAACAATTTTCAGGAACGGCTTCTCGCTGATGAATCCGAATGGACAAAGAGTATGCTCGTCTGCGAAGGGAGAAGCCCGGGAGAATCTCAGACTGAGCATTAAAAATCAGTTCGAAGCATATTCTGACAGGCAGATGGAAGTAGTCTTCAGCCCTATTCTTTGCTTTACCAGGTAATACACATATTTTGATTACTGGGTTGCCAAAGTAGTGTTTGATCGTTATAATCTTTTCAGATCGCAAAAGCGGCATACAAAACGGGGCCATAATCTTTAAAATACACTCCAGCTCTGCTTTTGCCTACATAGATATTGTTGAGATATAACAGGTTCTGCCTTAAAGGGCGGTAATGTTTTGAAACCTGAACATTGAACCGGTTATTCGTGCGGTTCATGGAACCTGAACGGCAATTCTTTTTAAAGAACGCCGGGCAGTAAAAGGAGGTTTGTTTTGCAGCGTAAAAGCTTTTTTCTGATAATGCTTCTGGTAGTCTTTGCATCTTTCGTTGCATCAGTTGTTCATGCCCAGTCGCTGGCACCGTCTAAGGTCAGACTCAATACCACGGCCGCGGGCGTCGAACTGAACTGGGACGACGGCGGTAACGATGGCAATGCCACAACCGTAAAATATGAAATCGGCCGTGGCGAGGTTGCGGGGGCATATTCAACCATCTTTGAAACCTCCGGGCATTCATTTATCGATACTACGGCCGTTCCGGGTCAGACCTACTATTACGCTGTCAGAGAAGGCTACACCGGCTGGGATCCCCCACCGGCTCAAGTTTTCAGATTTGAAGTAAGGGATTCCTATGGCGACGGCTGGAACGGCAGTTATATCGGCGTCCTGAATCCCTCCGGCAGCGAAATACAACAGGTTACCCTCTCCGGCGGTAGTTTCGGTAATATTCTGGTCACCAGTTCGGCTGCCGGAACCTATTCGTTTGTCTGGCATTCCGGAAGCTGGGCCTCTGAATGCGGTTTTACCATTTATGATGCGAACGACAACCAAATTTACAACGTTAACTCGGTTTCTTTTAGCAACGGACAATTATTTTTCAGCAGTGAGGCAATAATCAATCCGCCCGAAGACAATTCCGGAACACGCTTCACGGCCTGGTCAGAAGAAATCGTCAGGTTCTACCCATGGGCAGCTGCGACCGCCGAAGCCCGGAATTACAAAACCGAAACCGTAGTGCGGGCCCGCTGGCCTATCTATGAAAACGAGATCGTTAAAACTTTTGTCGGCCTGTCGACGGTGCCTGGTGAGGCCAACGTCGTCGATTTCATCGATGTCGGGCATGCCACCGAGCATACATTTTCCGGCTTGAATCTTGAAACCGGCAAAGAATATTTCGTTACTGTC
>JAQUZA010000180.1 GCA_028691595.1 Candidatus Rifleibacteriota bacterium | reverse complement strand
TTTCTGGCGTGAGCCTGATAGTGCCTCACTTGCAGAACTCGGTTTTGCTGCCGAGGTCATGAAATGGGAAATAAGCCGCCTGTCTACCGGCGAAAAGCAACGTCTGGCGATTTTGCGACTGCTGCAGCATCGGCCCGAGGCTCTGCTTCTCGATGAACCTACGGCAAGCCTCGATAAGGGCAATATCAGCGCCGTTGAAAAATTTATAACGCGCTATCTCAATGATTGCCATGGCCTGGCAATCTGGGTAAGTCATGATTCCGAGCAGCTCGAGCGGGTTGCAGCCTGTCATCACGCCCTGCTATTGGGTGGCGAAATGAGGAAGTTGCGATGAATGTGATTCCCCTCGGAGTTTTTGAACTTTCGCTCGCGGGTCTGCTGGTTTTATTGCTGGCCTGGATCAGTTTTCGCAGTCACCTTGAAATCGAACGACCACTGCTTATCGCCGCATTGCGCACCACGGTGCAGCTTTCGCTGATTGGCCTGGTTCTGAATGCGGTGTTTACCACCCTTAATTTCTGGCTGGTTCTTCTAATCTGGGCCCTTATGCTTGCCGCTGCCGGCTATGAAGTAATGTCGCGGCAGAAAGTCAGGGTAAAGGGGCCATCGCGCTTTATGATCGGTGCCAGCTCAATGATGGTGTCTTCATTTTCAATAATGGTGCTGATTCTGACTCTGGTCATCAAAGTGGACCCATGGTACAGCCCGCGCTACGCCATTCCCATTCTCGGCATGCTTCTTGGAAACACCATGAATGGCGTGGCATTGGCAATGAATACTTTTTCAGGCCTGGCCTGGAACCGGCGGGCGGTGATCGAACAGCGCCTTGCTCTTGGTCAGACAGCGATAGCAGCCATCGAAGACATCTGGCGCGAAAGTGTGCGCACCGGGCTGATTCCGATAATCAATTCAATGGCTGCCGCTGGTCTGGTGAGCCTGCCGGGCATGATGACCGGTCAGATTCTTGCTGGAAACACGGCAACCGACGCGGTGCGCTATCAGATTCTCATTATGTTTATGATCTCGTCAGGAACAGGATTTGGTGTTATACTCAGTCTGTGGCTGATGCGCCGTCGAATGTTTGATGACCGCAGTCGCCTGCGCATACGTGACAGTTTCCAGGTGAGCTGAAGCGCTGCAGAACAAGGAACCGGAGAGTAATTATGAAGGCAGGTTTTATTCAATTTACCCCTGAACTGTGTAATGTCGATGCAACAATGACCCGTCTTGACAAGCTCTTTAAAGAAGCGCCCGAAGCAGATCTTCTCGTTCTGCCCGAGCTTTGTAATTCCGGATACAATTTTCCAACCCGCAAAGATGCGTGGGGTGCCTCTGAAGAAATTAGCGACAGCCGTTTTGTCACCTTTCTCACCGAAAAATGCCGGGAAAGAAAAATGCATGTCGTTTCAGGGTTCTGTGAACGCGATGGTTTCAAGCTGTTTAATTCGTCAATTCTGGTGGGCCCAAATGGCTTCATCGGCAAATATCGCAAAATTCACCTGTTTTATAACGAAAAAGACATTTTTTCGGCTGGTGATGCCGGTCTACCGGTTTTTACCACTCCGATTGGTAACATCGGTATGCTCGTCTGTTTTGACTGGATGTTTCCTGAAGTCTGGCGAATTCTTGCCCTTAAAGGCGCTGATGTGATCTGCCATACTTCAGCGCTTGTTCTTCCAGGGTTCGCACAGCGTTCGGTGCCTGTGCATGCCCTGATCAACCATGTTTATGTCATAACTGCCAACCGAACCGGTACCGAACACGGTCTGACTTTTACCGGCATGTCAACGGTGGCGAACCCGAAGGGCGAGGTTGTCTATCAGGCAGCCGCCGCCTCTGACGAGGTCAGCGCTTTCAACTTCGACCTCGAGCTGGTGCGCAACAAGTTCATCACCCCGCGCAACCATATTTTTGAAGACCGTCGCCCTGAAGCTTACGAAGAGTTGCTGCATCTCTAAATAAACAGTTTATCAGGGGTTCATCCACCTGAGGCTGCAAAATAACAGTTGCCTGCCCCGTAATCTGATCATTTCCCTCTTTTTGTCACCGTCTCTTAAATGTTACTAAAAATATCTCCTTTACTTTGCCTGTTTCTGGTAATATTATTTTAGTATTATCCAACATGGAGGAATAATTGTGAAAAAACTTGGTCTACTTACAGTCGCCATCTTTCTGTTCTGCTTCGGAATTGTTGTACCCGGCTGCTCTCAGGGCGTGAATTCACCCGCTCCCGAAGTAACTGCAGCCAAATGGATCAACACTGACAGCTTTAAGCTCGCTGATAACAAAGATAAGATCGTAATCGTAGAATTCTGGGCAACCTGGTGCCCGCCGTGCCGCAAATCGATACCACACCTCAAGACGCTCAACGAAACTTATAAAGATCAGGGCGTGGTTATCGTTTCGCTCACAGATGAACCAGCAGAAACTATTAATGAATTCAACAAAAAGGCCGGCATGGACTGGGTAATCGGTGCCGGAAGCTCGAGCGGCCGTGATTACGGCGTGAGTGGTATTCCGGCTGCCTTTATTGTGGTTGATGGCAAAATCGTCTGGAACGGTCACCCCATGGGTGGTCTTGACGAAGAACTCAAAAAGCAGGTTGAAGCCAGAGCCGCCAAAGCTCCAGCTCCAGCTCCAGCCCCAGACACGGCAGCACCTGCTACCGAAGTACCTTCAGCTTCTGTGGCCCCTGCAGCTCCAGCATCTGTAGAAGCACCGGTAGCTGTAGAAACTCCGGCAGAGCCAGCAGAGCCTACAGCTGTGGAAACTCCCGCAGAACCTGCAGCTCCCGTAGAAGCTCCTGCAGCCAGTGAAGTTCCAGCCGCTCCCGCGGTTGAAGCTCCGGTTTCAGGCGATTCACCAGCAACTACAGCTCCAGCAGCAGTCGAAACTCCTGTTTCAACCGAAACTTCAGAAGAAAAGCAGGCACCCCTGGGGGAGTAACGATGAAGGCAGAATTGAAAATCGGCGAAAGCGCACCAGCTTTTGAACTTCTCGACCAGCATGGCCAACAGGTTTCCCTTAAAGACTATGCCGGAAAGAAAGTGCTGGTGTATTTTTACCCGAAAGCATCGACACCTGGTTGCACCACTCAGGCCTGTAGTCTGCGTGATGCTTTTGCGGATTTAAAAGATCTGAACGTCGTCGTATTGGGCATCAGCCCAGATCAGCCGGCGGCGTTGAAGAAATTCGCAGAAAATCAGAATCTTAACTTCATTCTGCTTTCTGACCCCGAAAAGAAGACAGCCGAAGCCTACCGGGTTACGGGCGAAAAGACCATGTTTGGCAAAACATCGATCGGCATTATCAGATCTTCAATGCTGATAGATGAAAAGGGCCTGATTCTCAAGACCTGGTATAAGGTCAAGCCCGCTGACACGGCACCACTTGCCATCGAATTTCTGAAAAAGTAATTGTGCAATGATCTCGGGGTTCTGATCAAAACAGGGCCCCGAGTTTTTTTTGCGTGAATACTACCTTGTGTGGCAATCATTAAAGTATCATTGAAGTATCTGCCGATATATCGATAGATCAACTTGTATTTCGGGAAAAGCAATGAAAAAACAGGAAATTGAGTTCAAGGTTCTTGATATCATCGAACGTCTTGAAAAAGGCCAGCCAATCGAAGACGACACTGTTGAGTTGAAGGCTGAGTGGCCACGTGACCATTTCAGGGCGGCCCGCCGCATTGCCGCGCATGCAAATTCTGCCCGGGGTGAGCCAATTATGTGGCTTATCGGCATCGATGAAAAGAAAGGCGTGGTTGGCGCTGACTTCGAAGAACTTTCAATCTGGTTTGCCAAGGTGCGTTCGCGCTTTGATCAGTTGCTTTCGCCAAACCTGATCAGTCTTTCGATTCCATATAACGGCCTGACGGTTGTAGCTTTGGTTTTTGAAACCGAACGTTCACCATTCGTTATCCGGATTCCGGACAGCACCGGTATTATTACCCACGAAGTGCCATGGCGTGAAGCAAATTCTACCCGCTCAGCGCGCCGTTCTGACCTCATTAAACTCTTGTACCCCATTCAGAAAAAACCTGATATCGAGATTCTCGATGGAAAAATAGAACTGCAGCGCGCCATTGCCGGCATGAACCAGACCGGTTCATACCAATGGAACCTCAGCATGAAGATGTATTTTGTCACCTGTTCAACCGAGACGGTTGTCATACCTTTTCATCGCTGCGAAGTGTTGTTCAGGCCTCAGGGCAGCCCTGACGAGAAGCGCTTTGAAGGCTTGCGCATCATGCCGCCGACTTCTTATTCAAGTCGGGGTCTAAAAGAAAAGACTCAATCACTTACGGTCAATAGTACCGAAAATGAAGTATTGATTGAAACCGCCGGTATGGCGTTTTTGACCGCAGAATATTTTACCGATGAAAAGCCCGGCCCAAAGCTGTTTGACCATATTGAGGTCAAAGGCTGGCTGCGCTCGCATCATTCAGAAGACCCGGTGAGTTTTGATGCAATTTTTGAGCTGGTTGCTCCTTCGCATCAAAAAGACTCATCAGATCGATTGCTCGGAGAATGGCGTTACAGCCGGAAAGATCAGGAACCGGAATCTTGATTGTTGCCTGGCTTACTTGATTCCAAGCTCGCGACGGTCGAGAACTTCATCCCATTTGCTGTCGCGTGACATGTCGAGGGCTTTGTAGAAAGCGTGGTATTTCTGATACTCGGCTTTCTGTGGCCAGGTGATGCTGACGACACCATTTCGGGTGATTCTGGCGGCTTCAATTGCATCGATGAGTTCTTTGCCCATCTGCTTGATGACTGCCTGATTACTGGCCCCGTTAAGATCTGAGTTCTCGCGGTAAAAGGCCTCAGCGACTTTGTTGAGATTCCAGTAGTTGGTGCCTTTGCCAAAGGCAGCCTGCCCGCGCAACGCAAAGCTCTTGCCGGTTTCGTTCATGGCATTCAAAAGCTGCATTGACAGCTGATTCACTGCGAATACCAGTTGGGCTGACTGTGAAGTCTTCCAGGCACCAATCTGGCTGTTGTTAAGACTCTCGGCCATATCGGCGGCGAAAGTTTCTGGTTTGATAGTTGAGTTTTTGGCCATCAGTCTGGCCATGGCATCATAATTGAAACCGTTGATTGGTGTCGTTTCGGGGCTACCAACCATGTAATCACAGGCATCACGCAGCTGGTAGAGAGCTTCAACGCCGCAGGGCATGCAGGCATCAAAACCCACGACATCAAATTTTCCGGTCTGTTTAAAACGGCTGTTAAAGGCTTTTAAAACTTCAGCAATTTCAAAAATCGTCAGGGCATCGTGGTCGGTATGATCGTAGGCAACGAAACGACCCGGGCGGCGATCAGGGTTGAACACAACCTTTCCCGGTTCAGATGCGCTGACCGAACCATCGCCCCACCAGGTAAACAGACCGCTGCCGTGACTGTTGATGATCAGACCGTAATGTTTGGCCGGGTATTTGTCGTGCGCCCATTTAAGGCAGTCCCAGAGGGTTTGTGGTGACCCCATGTTGGTTTCACCAAGCACGCCTTCATCGATCAGTTTGTTCTTTTCGATACGTAGACGGCTGCCGCCTTTGTAATTCAACTTCTGTTCGTCAGAAGAGCCGGTTGACAAACCGTCAAGCTGCACCAGCAGTGTTTTGTTTTCGCCGGGGCCCCAGGCCTTGAGGTTATTGAGATTACGAAAATTGGCGTTTTCGAGGGTAGTATCCTTGTCGTCGTTTACCATGTAGACGATGATTGTCAATTCGTTTTCGGCAACACAGATGACCGGCATGGCCAGCAGTACAAAAGCCCCAAGCAGAATCAGACCAAGTTTTTTCATAATTCCCTCGCAAACAGACAGGTTATTTTTTCATTATCACACAAAACCCGTCAGACCACAATGGCCGCAAAAGCGTGGCATGGCAAACAGGGTTAATGCGTTTGCCATGAAAAGAAATGGCCCGGCAGAAACCTGTCTGCCGGGCCATTTGTCTGACTTGTGTTAGAAGTTGAACTTGTGATCGACAATCGGAACGAGGTCAGCGCCAAAAACAGTCATGAGAGCAGCTGAGTTTTTCTTCAGACCGATATTGACCCTGGCCACACCTTCTTTGTTTGAACTGGCCGAGGCGATGTAGTCGAGTTTCCCGGTATAAACGGTAACCCTGGCGTTTTCCACCGGGTTGCCTTTTGAATCGGTTATGCTGACCATTGCCTGGCTTTCTCCCTCGATAGAAGAGGTGGTAACCGCGATCGAAATCTTCTCGGGTCTGCGGGTGCGCAGCATGGTGGTACCATCGCCGAACAGATGCCATTGTTCCATCATCTTGACCCCTTCACCCTTTGGCTCGATGCCATAAACTTCAAGTCCCTTGATGATGCCGTTGGTCATCAGCCCGCCAACTGTCAGGTAAGAATCGTTGACGATGAATTCTGAAACAATTGCAGCCTGCACCTTGATGGGCGGAACCCATGACTGATTG
Source organism: Candidatus Rifleibacteriota bacterium (assembly GCA_028691595.1). Lineage (GTDB taxonomy): Bacteria > Muiribacteriota > Ozemobacteria > Ozemobacterales > Ozemobacteraceae > Rifleibacterium. The sequence continues at coordinate 183 of JAQUZA010000180.1, read as the reverse complement.
GTGGTTGAGCCAAAGATAGCGACTGCTCCGCGTGGGTTTTCGATGTCGCCACTGTTCATCCAGGCTTCACAAAAGCAGTCTTTACCAACAAAATTACCATTCACGCAGGCAACACTGACGATAACCGGAAGTTTTAAGCCGTTGGTGAGCTTGCCACAGTCGGTGTTGCTGAAACCCGAAGTG